>NZ_VPBP01000045.1:0-18672 GCF_013418685.1 Acinetobacter sp. YH12129 | reverse complement strand
TGAGGATCAGAAAGCTTGTTTGAATCGATGTATTTCATCCGCAGATTATGCACGAATGCTAAGAAATCCGGAGTGCAAATATTAACCAAAAATAAGATCGTTTTTTGATTTATGAAAGAGATCTAATAATATTTAAATACTGATCTAAAAATTACAATAACATTTATCCGCTAAATTATTTTTAAAATTAAATCAATATTTTATATTAAAAAAATTATCAAATCATCCCTTAGTTTTAAATATTTTACTTTTCAAACATTTTTAATTCATTTTTCTAATGTGTATAAATATAGTAAATCGATCAAATTTAAACCAATATACAAAATTCTAATTATTCTTTACCCTCACCTCTAAAATATAAACCAAGTAAATTCATCAGAATTAAAAATCCCGATAAGATCCAAAATATTCTAAATATCGATTTGAATTTGAATAAATTAAAAATTTAAATTAAATGATATAAATAAAAACCATCACGAGGATGGTTTTTTTATTCGCTACTTGATTGTAGGCATTTACTTGTCAACACACTGGATCAAAAGTCTTGCGCTGATTAGTTTTTACCTGTATGACCAAAACCGCCTGCTCCTCGTTCAGTGGCTTCAAACTCATCCACAATATCAAACTGAGCTTGTACAACTGGCACTAAAACATATTGTGCTAAACGCTCACCCGGCTCTAGGCTAAATGCCGTTTGGCTACGGTTCCAAACAGATACCATCAATTCACCTTGGTAGTCTGAGTCAATCAAACCGACCAAGTTACCCAACACGATTCCGTGTTTATGACCTAAGCCTGAACGTGGCAGAATTAAACCTGCAAAGTTAGTATCTTCGATATAAATCGATAGGCCTGTTTTTACCAGAACAGTTTGACCCGGTTCAATTACGGTGGTTTCTTCTACACATGCACGGAGATCAAGACCTGCCGAACCTGCTGTGGCATAAGTTGGCATTGGCCATTCCGTACCTAAACGTGTGTCGAGAACTTTAACTTGAACTTTCATGGTTCATTCCTGTTTCAATAAAACGAATTTCAAAAAATAAATAAAATATTCTACGCTTTAAGCTTTAACGCTTAATCAGCGCACGTAAATTTTCTAAATAATGCTGTGCTTGCTGTTTAGGATCGATATCCCCTGCCAGCTTTTTCTTGCGGCCTAACCACTCCAATTCATCTTGTGGCAGTTCGTCCAAGAAACGGCTTGGTGTCATTTGTCGCATTTGACCACCGGCTTTACGTTGCTCTGCTAGAGTCATAGTTAAGCCTTGACGTGCACGAGTAATCCCCACGTACATCAAACGTCGTTCTTCCTCGACCGTGTCAGCAGCAATGGAGTTTTTATGCGGTAGAATTTCTTCTTCCAGACCAATCAAATAAACGAATGGAAATTCCAGACCTTTCGACGCGTGGAGTGTTAACAAATTGACTTTATCGGTGTCTTCTTCTTCTTGTTGCTGTTCTAACATATCGAGCAGCACCATCTTACGAATCACACTTTCAATGTTCTTTTCATCTACATCTTCTGCACGGTTAATCAAACTTTGAATACTGCTATATAGCACTTCAATATTATCCAGCTTGGTTTTTTCCTGCGCAGGTGTAGCTGCAGATTCTTTAACATAGTCGATATAACCTGCTTCAATCATCATGCGACGAATGATCGGAACAGGTTCATCATCTTCTAATAATTCACGGGTAAAGGTCGAAATAAAGTCCGCAAATTCGGCCAATTGGGTTGTGGCTTTTTTCGGAATCGCCATACTTAAGCGCTGGTCGCCTGCTGCACTGAGTAAGGATAAATTACTTTCCTGCGCAAATAGACCAAGCTTTTCCAAAGTCACAGGGCCAATCGCACGTTTTGGTGTATTGATAATTCGTAAGAATGCACTGTCATCTTCAGGGTTGATGATCAAACGTAAATAGCTCATCAAGTCCTTAATTTCAGCACGAGCGAAGAAAGACTGACCACCCGATAATTTATACGGGATCTGCATTTGGCGGAGCTGTGTCTCAAGAGCGCGCGCTTGGAAATTACCACGATATAAAATGGCGTAGTCTTTCCAGTTTTTACCGTTCATCAGCTTATGCGTGATCAAGTCTTTTACGACGCGTTCTGATTCATCATCGTCATTACGACAAGTAATCACGCGGATCACTTCACCGTGGCCTTTATCTGACCAGAGCTTTTTATCGAAAATATGTGGGTTATTGCCAATAACGGTATTTGCTGCTTTTAAAATACGACTGGTCGAGCGATAGTTTTGCTCAAGTTTAATCACTTTCAGATTACGGAAATCTTCCTTCAATAAAGCCATATTCTCAGGCTTAGCACCACGCCATGCATAAATCGATTGGTCATCATCACCTACCGCGGTGAACTGTCCCATGACACCCACGAGTAATTTCACCAAGATATATTGCGCGGTGTTGGTATCTTGATATTCGTCGACCAATAAATAGCGGATTCGATTTTGCCAACGATCACGCACTTCTGCATTTTCTTGTAATAAGCGCGTCGGCATGACAATCAAATCATCAAAATCCACAGCATTGTAGGCACGTAAATTACGCTCATACAGTTGATACAGATGTGCAAACTGAACGTCTTCTGCTGTTTCACAGGTGGTATGCGCTTGCTCAGGTGGAATCAGATCGTTTTTCCAATCTGAAATCATTTTCATGGCTTTGGCAATCAGCTCTTTACTTTCTGCACCGGATAAATTGTCGCGATGCATTAAGTCCATCAAAATGCGTTTGCAATCATCTGCATCTAAAATTGAAAAGTTATTTTTTAGCGGTGTATTTTTTAATTCCAAACGGAGCATGTTTAGCCCGAAGTTATGGAAGGTAGAAACCGACAGCCCTTTTGCCTCTTCACGGCTCATCAGCTTCGTCACACGCTCTTTCATTTCTCGCGCGGCCTTATTGGTAAAGGTCATCGCGGTGATGCGGTGCGCAGGAATACCACAATGCTTCACCAAATAGGCAATTTTACGGGTAATAACCGATGTTTTGCCTGAACCTGCCCCTGCAAGTACTAACAAGGGTCCTTGAGTGTATTTCATTGCTTCAAGTTGCTTGTCGTTCAACTGACTTGCCAGTGACATAGTCTTTCCTCTTATTAATTCGAGGATGATTATAGTCATCTGAAACGATCTTGCCTAATGCAAAATGTATTTTATCGGTCATTAAAAATGCCATAAAAAAAGCCACCCGAGGGTGGCCTTTCGTTTCGAACTAAAACTTATTTAGTTTCGTAAACTGAGATTTCTACGCGACGGTTTTGTTCACGACCTGCAGCAGTTGAGTTATCCGCTACTGGAGAAGTTGAACCGTAACCACGTGCAGTAATACGAGTTGAAGAAATACCTTGAGACGCTAGGTAGTTTTTCACTGAGTTTGCACGGTTTTGAGAAAGTGGGTTGTTGATCGCATCAGAACCTGTGTTATCTGTGTGACCGTGTACAACGATTGCAAGTTTGTTTGCAGTACCGTCTTCACGCAATACTTTAGCAACATCATTCAACGCAGATTGGAACTGAGATTGAATAGTTGAAGAGTTAGTTGCGAAAGTTACTGATGGCATAACAAGGTTGATCGAACCATCTGGATTACGACCTACGTCAACACCAGTACCAGCCAATTCTTGTTTAAGACGTTTTTCTTTCTTATCAAGAAGAAGACCTGCACCACCACCAACTACAGCACCAATTGCAGCTGCTTGACCCATTTTGTCTTTATCAGCATTAGAATAAGCAATACCAGCGCCTAAAAGAGCACCTAGACCAGTACCGATTGCTGCTTTGTCATATTCCATGTTTTGACAACCAGTAAGTGCCATTGCCCCAACTACTGCCGAAATTACTAGTGCACGCATTGCATGCCTCCTTCTTTGTGTTTTGTTGTATGGTTGAAATGATGAAGTAAAACAAATGGCTGAACCATTGATTTTTTGTTAATAATAAAACGTTTAGTTACAATTTGTAATATGAATACGAGATTTATTTGTTAATTCCATCACAATTTCTTCACAGTTCTGCAGATGCCCTTTTTTATTTAATCAACTCGAACTATATTTATTAGAATCAATCATTATTTGGACAATTTCCGCTAGGACTTTTTATATGTCATCTCAAACAAATAAGCAACCGACACTAAAAAAAATTAGCAAAGGACTTACCGTCGGTTCTATTATGACAGGCAGTACTTTTTTCCATGGCCCTCCTGTTTTAGCACTGGGTCTAACCAAACTCTTTAAAAAATCAAAAAAGGTTGATGAAACCAACATAAAAATTACCAACAGTTGGCTCACGGTCAATAACTGGTTAATTGATCACGTTTTACCCAACACAAAATGGGATATCACCATCGATGAAGGCCTCGACTTAAATTTGCATGGTCGCTATCTCATGACCTGTAATCATCAGAGTTGGGTCGATACGACAGTCAACCAATATTTTGGTTTAACCCGTATGCCACTGACGCGTTTCTTTACCAAATGGGAACTCATTTTCATTCCATTTGTTGGTCAAGCTTTTAAAATTTTAGGCTTTCCAATGATGAAACGACACAGCAAAGAACAAATCGCGAAAAATCCTGAACTTAAATATCGAGATATGGAAGAAGCGCGTAAATCTTGTGAACAGTTATTGAGCCAGCCTTTTACCCTGCTGAACTATTTGGAAGGCACTCGCTTCACCCCTGAAAAACATGCGCAACAGCAATCACCGTATCAAAACCTTCTTAAGCCGAAAGCGGGTGGTTTAGCACTGGCACTCAATATTTTAGGGGATCAAGTTGATGCTCTCGTGGATATGACCATCGTCTATCCAAATGGTGCACCAGGTTATGGCGAATTTTGGCTCGGTGAAGTTCCGCGTATCGCCGTGGATTTACGTAAAATTGAAATTCCAACGTGGGTGCATGGCGGCAACTATGAAGATGATGCAGAATTCCGTGAAAAATTTCAGCATTGGGTAGATGAGCTGTGGACGGAGAAAGACCAACTCATTACTCGTATGAAAGCTAAATACTCAGTTACTGAATAATTAAGAAGAAGTTTTATGTCGCAGAACAGCATGCCGCAAAACAAGAAATCTAAATATCATCATGTCAATCCAAACAGTTGGTCATTCAAACTGTTTTTGATTTATGACATATTCATGGTGTTTATTATTGTTTTTAACTTGTTCTGCCTGTGCATGAACTTTTTCCTCATGAGCAATCTTGGCAGTTGGTTCTTTAACAGTATCCACCTGCCCGATGTGCTGAGTTTTTACCGTGAACATTTGCATCCGTGGGTGATTACCACCGAAGCGTGGTTCATTATCTTTTTGATTGTAGAACTGTTGGTGCGTTGGGCGATTGCCATCATCAACAAGCACCATCAGCGCTGGTTCTTCTTCCCGTTTATACATTGGTACGAAATTTTAGCCATTGTGCCGCATTTACGTTTCCTGCGTTTATTTCGCGCGGGCATTATTGCTTATCGACTGTATGAAATGGGCTATCAAATCGTGCCTTCTGCATGGCAGAAAAAGGCATTGTTCTACTATCGAGTCGTGATGGAAGAACTGTCAGATCGTGTGGTACTTACCGTGTTAGATGGTGTTAAGCATGAGCTCAATACCAGTACAACCCATAAAGACCTAATTAGTAATCTTGTGCAGCATCACCGTGAGATGTTCACCCAAGTTTTAGCTGAGATTTTGCAAGAAAATTTAAGCAAAGAGCTACGTACTGAACGTGAATTGATCGCCAAAAATGTCGGACAAATCGTCAGTCAGGCCATCGAAGATACCCCCGAGCTCACGCAGCTATTGCGCTTAGTGCCAATCGTTGGCAGCCGCATTGAACAGCAGATTCAAAGTATCGGGCAACGTTTGGGTGAAAATATTACCCAAGGTTTAATTTCCCCATTGGCTTATCCCAATACATCTACGGCTCAAAAACCCAATCTATATTTAGACATTTCACAGCGTGTTAGCCGTATTGAAATCGAAAATAATGTCCAGCTGGATGAGTTGGTTCGCTCTGCGGTTTTTGAAAGTCTAGAGGCTATTCGTAAGCAAGTGAAAGTAAAACAGTGGCAGCAGATTATGCAGGAACAGGACCAAGCTACAGAATAAACACTTAGTCAAAAATAATTGCGAACTCCGCTAGAGTATTCATGCAAATTGTTCTAGGATTTGCTCTATTTACAACATAACTACTTCGGCACAAAAGTAATAGTTAGAAGTCTCAAGGATTCAATATGGCTGATATACGGATAAAAGGCAAAATGGTCAATGCGATTCGCATTCACCTCGATACCAATGATCATGATGCGATCCGCCAGCAACTTACTCCAATGTTCCAAAAGGCTTTTCCACCCGGAACATTAGCCGTGATTGAAAGTACGGTTGATCAAGAACTAATTGCACTGATTCAACTACTTATTAGTATTGAAATTCAACCGATTGGTGTCACTGAAGGTCCGCTATCGGACCAAGCACGTGCTATCCAATTTCCCGTAGTTCCTGCGGATCGCAAACTACAACAAGTTAAACCGACACGCGAACAAGTGGTTGAAGAACCCGCACCTGCAGAAGAAAAAACCGAAGATAAAATTGCTGCAGTCGAAGTACCGACCATTCGTCATGCTACGTCGTATCACAATGAAATCTTACGTACAGGTCAATGTTTAGTCCAAGACCATGGCGATATCATTATTAATGCTGGTATTAATAGCGGTTCAGAAGTAATTGCTTCAGGAAATATACATATTTATGGTAGTGCTCGTGGTAGAGTCATTGCCGGAGCTGGTGGGAACACGGCTGCACGTATTTTCTGCCATTCATTAGAAGCTGAATTGGTTTCAATTGCAGGGACTTACTGTGTCGCTGATGACATTCCACCTCATGTGGTCAAACAGCCAGTACATATTTATTTGAATGACCAGCAAGAGCTAGTATTTGAAGCTTTGCAATTTTAATGTATAAATAATCACCAAACCCCTAATTAAAAAAGGGGATTTAAACCATAACAGGAGTGGATTCGGTGGCGAAAATTGTTGTCGTAACATCAGGTAAAGGTGGCGTAGGTAAAACAACTACAAGCGCATCTTTTGCAACAGGTTTAGCCCTTCGCGGCCACAAAACTGTTGTGATCGACTTTGATGTGGGTTTACGTAACCTAGACTTGATCATGGGCTGTGAACGCCGCGTTGTATATGACTTTGTAAACGTATTGAATAACGAAGCTCGATTACAACAAGCGCTTATTCGCGATAAAGATATTGAAAATCTCTACATTCTACCTGCATCTCAAACCCGTGATAAAGACGCGTTAACAGATGAAGGTGTAGCACGTGTGATGGACGAACTTTCTCAAGAGTTTGATTACATTATTTGTGACTCACCTGCGGGTATCGAACGTGGTGCAATTTTAGCAATGTATCATGCTGATGAAGCGATCATTGTGACGAACCCAGAAATTTCTTCGGTACGTGACTCTGACCGTATTATTGGTATGCTCGACAGCAAAACCAAAAAAGTAGAACAAAACGAAGGTCGTATCCGTAAGCATCTCTGTATTACACGTTTCAATCCAGAACGTGCGGATAAACAAGAGATGTTGACGATTGATGATATTTCAAAAGATATTTTACGCGTACCGACTTTAGGTGTTATTCCTGAATGTAAAAGCGTTCTACAAGCATCAAACGAAGGTAAACCAGTGATTCTGTTTACAGAAGAAGCGGCTGGCCAAGCGTATGATGACCTTGTTGCACGTTTCCTTGGTGAAGAGCGCCCTTACCGTCACATTACGGTAAAACCTAAGGGTTGGTTAGCACGTCTATTTGGAGCGTAATCATGGCAGGATTTTGGAGCAAACTTTTTAGCAGCGACGAGAAACCCTCAAGCGCACAAACGGCAAAAGACCGTTTAAAAGTCATCGTGGCATCTGAAAATGGTTTAGGTAAACGCCTCAGCCAAGACAAGATTGACATGATGAAAAAAGAAATCATGCAAGTAGTAAACCGCTATGTTCGTGGTGTAGATGAGCAACATATTCAAATGTCTGTTCGTTCTGAAGCGAATATTGAAATGCTTGAAATGAATATCAATTTGCCTGAAGAACGTTAATCTGAATTCTGATTAGCCAAGTAAATTGAATCAAGGCAAAATGTGAGGCTGGATCAGTAAAGTGCTGCTTTACCCAGCCGCAAGATGAGAAGCTTTGCTTCGAGTGGGCTGGATTAGTTTTATTCCTTTGTTAGATCAAAAGCTTTGCTTCGAGTAAACGGGATAAAAAAAATAACTTTAGATCCAACCATAAAATGAGTCGCTTAACTTAGAGATGGCGAATAAAACCATTTTACTTGCGTACTCATTTTTGCCTTTTTGTATTTTAAACCAGCAAGGAGATTGCGATGGCATTATCTCAGCCAGCAACGTTCAACGAAGAATGGTCAGATGAGCGTGTTTTTGCCTACCTTACTCAGCTTCCTCCTGAAGGAGTGAATGGCGACTTTCACGTGCTTTACCATGCTTTCAAACATATGCGTCCAAATGACTATGAGCGTCTTTTGACTCAATTCGTTGCCGATGGCCGTGATGTGAACGCAACTAATCCTGAAGGTCAGCGTATTCATGACGTGATTGCTCAATATCCACGTCAAAGCGCAGGTTTCCTCGAAGTATTGGCAAAATTTGCTTAATTTCGAGTAAAAAAAAGCCCGCATGATGTGGGCTTTTTTATCTGATTTAAAATTAGCATTATTGAATATCATCATAATCAATGCATGGTCAATATGAGCAATGGAAACATCAAGCCAAAACCAATGGTTTGTACACTAATAATGGCCGCCATCAGTTGTGAATCACCTTGATAATAGCGTGTCAAAATATAAGACGAAGATGCAGTTGGCAAAGCAAAAAAGACCACTAAAATCATCCGCTCAAAATCAGTCAAACCCATCCAAGTACTCAATAGATAAGCAATACATGGCATTAACATGAGACGCCCTATCGTATTTAAACTTAAACGACGCAGATCGGCGCGCATTTGCTGAAACTGTAATGCCGCTCCCACAGACAATAAACCCAAAGGCAAACTCATTGCCGCCAATATTTTTAGCAGCTCGGGTAAACCATTAAATAAAGTGAGACCTGATAAATTAAACAACACCCCTACAACACAGCCTAAAATTAAGGGATTTTTTGCGATGGACTGACAGGTCTGCCCCAATTGCTTCACACTTAAATTTGAAAACGCCAAGACTGAAATAATATTGACTAAGGGCACTGCAACGGCAATTAACATGGCAAACATCTGCATGCCTGTCGAGCCAAATAAAGCACCCATGAGCGACAAACCAATATAGGTATTAAAACGGATATGACTTTGGATATACACGCCAAAACGCTTCACGGGAATATGCATAAACTGCTTGATCCCCCACAACACAATGCTGATCAAACTGGTGCCCGCAACCAGTACTGTCAACATTCGTGAAACAGTGTTCATATCCAATTGCACGGCTGATACATTCAAAAAAAGCAGCACAGGAAATAAAACGTAGTAATTGAGTTTTTCTGAATTTGCCCAAAATTCATTCTGAACAAACTGTGTATATTTAAGCACATAGCCCATCGCGATTAATGCAACGAGGGGAAACAATGCGACGACGATATTCATGCTGTACGCCTTGAAATAAAGTAGCTATTTCATCTTTAACCATTTATGTAGCACAATATAATCCTCATCTAGACTCATAACAAAATGAGTAATTACTCATGGCAATGACATTTTCTCAGCTTGAAATTTTTATTAAAGTCGCAGAACAACAAAGCTTTACTCTCGCTGCTCGACAGCTGGGAATTACTCAGTCAGCTGTCTCTCATGCCCTAAAGTGTTTAGAGCAACATTGGAATGTCAGATTATTTAGCCGTGAGCAAGGCGAAATTAGCATTACCCACATCGGTCAGCAGTTATTACTGCATGCCAAAGAAATCATCAATACGGCACAAATCATGCAACAAGAAGTGCATGCCGCACATGGTATTCAACAAGGAACGCTGAGAATTGGCTCTTTTGGTTCTTCTAGTTCGATTCATCTGCTTCCAGAGCTATTAAAGGCATATAGAGAGCGCTATCCACACATTGAAATCTATGTCGAAGAAGGTACCGATGCAGAAGTGTCTCGTTGGATTTCTGAACGTCAGATTGATGTTGGTTTTGCCGTACTCCCTAAGCCGCAACTGTTCACCTTCCCCTTAATTCAAGACATTTTCATTGCCTTGATTCCAGATAGTTATTCAGTTTCCAAACACAGTCATTTAGATATCCAAGACCTGCAAAATTACCCCTTTATTATGACCCGTGCAGGCAGCCAGTCCCATGTTGAAAAACTGCTTAAACAACACTACATACAACCTAAAATTACCTATCAAATGTCGCAACTGTTAACCATTTTAAACATGGTGAATTTACAGGAAGGGATTGCTATTGTTGCAGATATGGCGATGCCTACTGAGCTGTTGGCGTTGCATCCACATGTGGTTAAACGTCCACTCTTTCCAAATACCCAACGGCAGATTGGACTCGCCGTAAAAAATCAAAAACTCATGAGCCCTGCCTGCAAAGCCTTTATCGAACTGGCCCAGTCCATGTTCTACCAAGATAGGTTCTCAATCTAAAAATAAAAAAACCTGCCGAAGCAGGTTTTTTGTTTTAGGACTTAGACCAAGATATCTCGTTTACCATTTGGCCCCATACTACTTACGATACCATTTTCTTCCATTTGGTCGATGATACGTGCAGCACGGTTATAACCGAGGCTAAATTTACGTTGCAGCGAAGAAGTAGAAGCTTTACGAGTTTCCAGTACAAAGCTAACGCATTGGTCATACAAAGCATCTCGATCTGATCCGCCATCACCATCTTCAAAACCGCGAGATGTCGGCTCTTCATCATAAGGCGTGAGGATTTCATCGACATAATTCGGTTCACCGCGCTCACGCCATGCATCACAAATACGGTTCACTTCATCGTCTGAAATAAACGCGCCATGTACCCGTTCAGGTTCAATTTTCCCCGGTCCGAGGAATAACATATCACCATGGCCCAGTAAGTCTTCCGCACCACCAGCGTCTAAGATAGTACGTGAATCCAGTTTACTGTTGACACGTAGCGCAGCACGCGTTGGAATATTGGCTTTGATCAAACCTGTCACTACATCTACGGTTGGACGCTGCGTCGCCAACAGCAAATGAATCCCTGCTGCACGTGATTTTTGTGCAAGACGGGTAATCATTTCTTCAGCTTTTTTACCCACTTGCATGATCATGTCGGCAAATTCGTCGGCAACAATTACGATCAACGGCATAGGCTGTAAACGTGGCGCACGACTTTGGGTTGCAGAGTCATCTGGCTTCCAAGTTGGATCGATGAGATCTTCCCCGTTGGCCATTGCTTCTTCAATTTTGCGGTTAAAGTCAGTCAGCTTACGCACTTTCATCAAAGACATCAGCTTATAACGACGCTCCATTTCATTCACACACCAGTTCAATGCACTCACCGCATCTTTCATGTCGGTTACAACAGGCGTTAATAAATGTGGAATATCGTTATAGTTGGCAAGTTCCAACTGTTTCGGGTCAATCATGATGAGTCGCAGTTGCTCAGGTGTATATTTCAACAACATCGACAACAACATGGCATTAACTGCGACTGACTTACCAGAACCCGTGGTACCTGCCACCAACATATGCGGTGCTTTCGCCAAATCTGCCAAGACAGGATTACCGGAAATGTCTTTACCCATCGCCATACTAAGTAAGGCATTTGGATCACGGTATGCCGGCGTTTCTAACAGCTCAATAAGACGAACCATTTCACGTGAACTATTTGGGACTTCAATCCCGATATACGGTTTACCCGGAATAACTTCCACCACACGTACAGAAGCCATAGACATTGAGCGTGCCAAGTCACGTGAAATATTGGTCACTTTCGATGCTTTTACACCGGGTGCCAAATCTAGTTCAAAACGTGTCACGACAGGGCCCGGCTGTGCTTCTACAACTTTAGCTTTGACATTAAACTCTTGCAGCTTAATTTCTAAAAGTTCAGACAAGCGAGACAATTGCTCTGCGGTAAAATTAACTTTCTTATTCGGATCTACAGGATCTAATATTTCCAATCCCGGCAAAGTCGGTAAATCCAAACGTTTTTGTGCCACTTGCATCGCACGAGACATTGGACGACCAGAGGCATCGGTTAAAGGCGCATCAAAGTCAAAATCATCTTCGAGATCTAAATCGATGTCTTCAGGCTTACCTGCTGTTTCTTGCCATACTTCACGGAAAGCATCTTTATTCGAGCTGATTAACGCTTTTTCATCGTCAGATATAAAAGTCTGTGGCTGCGTATTGATTTCAGCACGAACCAAAGGCGTAGATTGCGCATAACTACTGGTTGTACGAACCGGTTGTGACTGTTCTATTGCTCGCTCTGCTTCTTCAACCAGCAAATCATCGAGATCATTAAATTCAGCTTCAGCACCGATATTTTTCGGTGTGGTGAGCGTTGTCGTTTGTGCAGCTGCCACACCTAATCCTACAACAGTTGCAGTAGTACCTGTTGCAAAATCATTTGAATGCGTTGCAGGACTTTCACTTTGTGCTGTATTAAATGGGCTATGCACATCAGTCGCTGTTTTACCATTTGGAACAGCGGCTAACAGCTCATCGAAGATTTCATCATCATCCCAATCCACTGATTTTTTAACTGCCGGCGCCGCTTCTGTCGGAGAAGTCAAATGCACATCTGCTGCTTTGTTGAAATATTCAGTTTGATTGGCAGGCTGCTCTTCTTCTGCAGCTTTCAGTAAAGCATCAATATCTTGTTTGTGCCGTTGGTCATCATTTGAATGCAAGGCACGCCAAACCTCTCCCGTCGCAACAACACGTTGTTGATCTTGCTCAAGCTGACGCACTTTCTCCAAAGTATGTTCAAAATCTTCATCGGATGGTGTAGCAGTCTCCGGCGAATTTACCGTAGATAAATGCTGTGCATTGCCTTCTTTGTCTGCACATTCTTTATCAGCAATATCATCAAATAAACGCTCAGCAACACGATCACGTACTACAGGGTCAACCTCTACAGCATGATGCTCATGGGCGGGTGTGACTGGTGCAATCACTTTTGATACATTAGTAGTCACACTGCCTTTTTTAGTAGATGGTACGGTACGGTCAAAAGCAGTATCTCCTTCAGGGACATTGCGATAGAACAAATCTTGGAGATAAGCCGGTGTCGATTTCATGGTTGCCCATGTCTTATTCCACTTGATGCCAAAGGCCAAAGTGAACAACATGATCCAAAATGCAATAAGAAATATTGCTGCACCATAGACCGTTAAAATTTGTTCAAGACTTTGACCCAGTTCATAACCAATAATCCCGCCCGATGCATTTTCTAAAGTATCTTCGGGAACATTCCAAAATAGGAAAAGTAAACTTGAAGTTGCCAGTAAAATAAAGAACTGAGCGGCATAGCGAAATGGACGGTTTAGAAAACTACGTGGCCACCAGACTTGAATTGCTTCGAGAAATAAATAGACAGGTATCAGCAGACTTGCCCAACCTAAAAATCCATAGAGTAAGTCAGCTATCCATGCGCCTGCGACGCCGCTGGCATTTGAAACTTGCTGAGTATCACTGGATAAATGCATCCATCCCGGATCAAATGGCGTATATGTGACTGTTGCAAGGAACAGATATATCCCAAATGAAACAAGGAATAATGTCATTATTAAGCGCTGTGCATATGCACCCGACACCGCTGTCATATACGTTCCTGTAACCAATTCTTCATGAATGTTTTTGTCATTACCCACAACAAAATGGGCTGAATCTAAACCTGTTATTATGCACCTGTTCAATAAAAAAGATGCAAGATAATTTAAGTATAGTTGTTAACTTTATTGTATATAGCTCAAAACGATTTCGATGATCAATAATATCGACTTTAATCTCACACAATCGTTTCAAACTTTGACGTATAATTCCACAAATTATCATATAAAAAAAGGATTCTACGGATGAGCGCTCGTCACTCACGTCTAATTATTTTAGGTTCTGGTCCTGCAGGTTATAGCGCTGCGGTATACGCTGCCCGTGCGAACCTGAAACCGACACTCATCGCAGGTATTCAATTAGGCGGTCAATTGACTACAACGACAGAAGTAGACAACTGGCCAGGTGGTGCAGAAGGTTTAACAGGCCCTGCCCTAATGGAACAAATGCAAGCGCATGCTGAACGTTTTGGCACAGAAATAGTGTATGACCATATCAACGAAGTTGACCTCAATGTTCGTCCATTCGTACTTAAAGGCGATATGGAAGAGTTCACTTGTGATGCATTGATTATTTGTACAGGTGCAACTGCGCAATACTTAGGTCTTGAATCTGAAGCTGCATTTATGGGTCAAGGTGTAAGTGCTTGCGCAACTTGTGATGGTTTCTTCTACAAAAACCAAAAAGTAATGGTTGTCGGGGGCGGTAATACTGCTGTGGAAGAAGCGCTTTATCTTTCAAACATTGCTTCTCATGTCACTCTTGTACACCGTCGCGACACTTTACGATCAGAGAAAATTCTGCAAGATCATCTTTTTGCAAAAGAAAAAGAAGGTAAAATCAGCATCATCTGGAATCACCAAGTGGATGAAGTGATTGGTGATACGACGGGTGTGACTTCTGTACGTATTAAATCTACGCAAGATGATTCAACTCAAAATGTTGATGTCACTGGTATGTTTGTGGCTATTGGTCACAAACCAAACAGCGGTATTTTTGAAGGCCAATTAAACTTACGTGACGGCTACATCCAAGTTCAAAGTGGCACCGCAGGTAACGCAACACAAACGTCTATTCCCGGTGTATTTGCTGCGGGTGATATTGCCGATAGTATCTACCGTCAAGCGATTACTTCTGCAGGTTCAGGCTGTATGGCTGCACTCGATGCTGAAAAATACCTTGATGCACTCGGCGAATAATCTTTTGCTTCATTCATTTGCTTAGCTAAATAATTTTAAAAAATTAGCCGACCTGATGGTCGGCTTTTTTATGTATGATAAATATCCGTGTACCTCAATAAGAAGCTTGGCATGCCGATACTCCCTCCTTCTGAATTTACTTTCCCCGATCCTGTTGAATGCGATCCCGAAGGTGAAGGCTTAATTTGCATCGGTGCTGACCTCTCCCCTTCCACACTGTTTGAAGCCTATAGTCACGGTCTTTTCCCATGGTTCAGTGAAGGTGATCCGATTTGTTGGTGGTGTCCTGAACCCCGCTGCATTATTCGACCGCAGGACTATCATCCGAGCAAATCGTTATTACGCAGCATGAAAAAAATGGACTATAAGATCACCATTAATCGTGCGTTTGAAACTGTGATTCTCTCATGTTCACTGCCACGTAGTTATGCCAATGAAACATGGATTTCAGAAGATATCATTCAGGGATATTCTGCGCTATTTGAAGCAGGCTATGCTTATAGCATTGAAGTTTGGGAAAATGAGACTGTTGTCGGAGGCCTCTATGGCGTCAATATTGGCCATGGCTGCTTTGGTGAGTCTATGTTCAGTACACGAACAGATGTCTCTAAAATGGCGTTTTACACCTTAATGCTCATCGGGCAAGAGAATCAGTTGCCATGGATTGATTGCCAATTGGTCAACGATCACCTCTTAAGCTTAGGTGCGAGTACACTTTCTCGCCAACAATACCTTAATTCGTTACAAGATGTTGTTAAACAACCATCAATCGATTGGAAAAAGTATCAGGACAGTGTATTTTCAAGTAAAACAATAGCGCAATGGGCGAGTCTCAGCGCATGACAATAAAAGAGGGATATTACGATGAATTCCTATCAACCGAAGTCCCTGTTGAACGAATTACAGTACTACATCACGCCTCCGCATGATTGTAGCTACTTAGAAAATAAATCTGCTCGGATGGTCTTTCTTGATCCTGTCCATCGTATTGATGTGGTCACATTATCTGAACTTTCCCGCATGGGTTTTCGTCGTAGTGGTGATTTTGTCTATCGCCCTGAATGTCATCTTTGTCGCCAATGTTTGTCCTCTCGCGTTCCTGTTCATGAATTTCAAATGAACAGCGTGCAAAAAAAAGCGTGGAAACGGAATCAAGATTTAACGGTGAAAATTAGCCGCCCTCAAGATGCCGATGCAAAGCATTATGCGCTGTACGAACGCTACATTAATGAGCGGCATGCTGATGGTGATATGTACCCACCTAGCCAAGATCAATTTGAAAAATTTTTAATTAATAGCTGCACTGACAGTTTCTTTTTAGAGCTGTGGTTAGATGAGCAACTGATCAGTGTATCTACCTGTGATCCCCTCGATGATGGTATTTCAGCGGTATATACCTTTTTTGATCCTGATGAAAGCCGTCGCTCACTAGGGACTTTTGCCATTCTGAAACAAATCGAGCATGCACAAAAGCTTGGACTGCAATATGTCTACTTGGGCTATTGGGTGCCCGATTCGCAAAAAATGAATTATAAATCTCAGTACATTCCACTGGAACTTCTGCTTGATGGACAATGGCGTCGACTCAACCGACCACTGACCCAAGAAGAAATTAGCCAACTGGGGGATTCCCTGATGACCACCTTACCTTCCGGCTGGAACAATCCTATTATTAAATAAAAGGGATCAAACAAAAGATATTCGATATAATAGCATCCGTTTATTCACGAATGCTTTCTTTAAATTTGATCACTCTTCACCGCTTTATTTAAATAAAGCTGCAAAATCATCACCACAAGTCTTCACCATAATAATGGCGTGCTCACGAGTTCCATCGGCATTTGGATAATAATTCTTTCGCAAATCGATTTGATGAAAATCCGCTTTTTCATATAAACGGATCGCTGGATGATTACCTTCTCGCACTTCTAAGAAGATTTGAATGGGTTTATTTTTGAGTAAGGCAATAGATTCATCGAGTAATTGAAAACCTAATCCTTTGCCTTGCTGGCTCGGATCGATCGCCATTAACAATAAATTTGCTTCATCTAGAACGGGTTGTAAAATGCAAAAACCTACAACTTTTCCTTGTCGCTCAATCACCGTACTTTGATAGGCAGCAATCGATTCTTGAAATTGTTTTATGGTCCAAGGATGGCTTTGTACGCGGCGCTCGATATCGTAAACCTGCTGGACATCAGCGTCTTGCATCAAACGAATCATCTTCGTTTATCTTTCTATAGCTAGGGTATGCGCATTATAAAAAGTTTGTCTATAAAGTTGAATAAAAAAAAGAGCGATTTACATCGCCCTTCTGAAAAAGTCACCACAGCGCTGTGATTAGAGACCCAAATATGCTTTCCACGTTTTTAACAAACCAGAAGTATCTAAATCATTCGGGTGAAAACCTGGTTTAAAATACATCAGCATTTCTTTACCCATACCAGTGATGATGCCTTTTGAAGGGCTATAACCATAGGTATAAATATCTTTTAATGCTTCAAAATTAAGCTTGTTATCTTCTTTTAATAAACGAGCGACAAAATAACTTTGTACGAAGAATAAAGTCACCATTGCGCCAATCAATGAACCTGTACGGAGTGCGTAGGCCTTTATTCCCTGACCAAAGACACCTTCAAAAACATCATAAGCCACGGCTTTATGTTCATTTTCTTCAATCGCATGCCACAACCACATATTTTTCATGGTTTCATCAGTCATTAAGGCTTGAATATGCGGGTTAACCAATAACTGTGAAGCGATGGTTGCAGTGAAATGCTCAAGTGCCGTGGTTGCGGTTAGATCCACCATTTCTTGTGTAATGCCGACAGGTTTACCAATACGTGCAAAGACTTTGCGCACACCTTGGATAACACGACCCGTTGCCTTATCAAGCGTTTCGACATCATGACCGTATTTTTGTGCAGAAGCATTAAAACCCTCATGCTCTTGCGTATGCATCGCTTCTTGACCAATGAAAGCACTAATTTCTTTTTGTAGGGCTTCATTATTTGCGATTGCTGGGTGTTTACGTACGGCACGCACACTATCAATAAAGAACATTTCACCCGCTGGAAATAAAGCAGATAATGCGGTCATAAAATGTGTCAAACCAGCTGAGCCGTTCATCCAGTACTCTGGTACCGCATCAAAATCAAAATTCATGCGACGTACAGGGAAACTTGCACCTGCTCGATTAGTAATCTTTACTTTAGCGTTCATGCCTAACTCCTTTTTGAGTTATGAAATACTCAAACTTTTATTGGTTTTCTTGATTTCATATTACGGTTTTATTGAAGCGTAATTATTTCAGTTAAGGACAGTGAATTATCACTAAAGGACAGCTTTAAAAAATATTGTCAGACAATTTCCCTATCACATTGAATAAGCATAAAAAAAAGCGCCTCAAAGAGGCGCTTTTTTACACACATTTAGTGATTATGCAGTTACTTTAGAAACTACACCAGCACCAACTGTACGGCCACCTTCACGGATCGCAAAGCGTAAGCCAGCGTCCATTGCGATTGGGTGGATTAATTCTACTGACATTTCTACGTTGTCACCAGGCATAACCATTTCAACGCCTTCTTTAAGCGCGATTGCACCAGTTACGTCAGTTGTACGGA
>NZ_VPBP01000044.1:0-18702 GCF_013418685.1 Acinetobacter sp. YH12129 | reverse complement strand
TTGTGCTGGCGACAATAGCAAGAGTGAACCACCTGATCCCTTCCCGAACTCAGAAGTGAAACCTCTTAGCGCTGATGGTAGTGTGGGGTTACCCATGTGAGAGTAAGTCATCGCCAGCTCATTATTCCAAAAGCCCTCTGCAAATAGCAGGGGGTTTTTTTATGCTTGGGGAAAAGATATAGTCTGAAATCATTCATAGAATAATTATAAACTCTTGATGTACAGAAAATTTTATCCGAACTACTTACTGTTAAATTTAGTCTTATCGCTGATTCTGATCGGTGTGGTCATGCATCCACAGCATTTGTTATTTAATTATTGGGTTGCAGGTTTGCATTGGTTTATAGGTATTGTGCTGATGCATATTTTTGATTATTCGATTGCCTATTTTTAAGCAGTTTTATATCAATCGAAATAAATTAAAATGTGGTAATTCAAACATCAAAATATAATCAGGCAGAACATAAAGCTGCGCGTGTGATGTCAGCATTGGTGGTCTTTGTAGTGGTTTGTTTGGTTTTATATGGATTGAATCTGACTCAATTTTATATCGAATATGCTTTTATCGCAGGGTTTTCTTCAGGGAATATGAGTGGTTACTATACTCCCTGAGACATTTATAGACTAAGCTTGATTGAGCTGTCGTCTTGCATGCTTTAATGCTGTTCTTAACCCTTCTTCTAACGTTGGATGATAGAAAGGCTTATCCAAAATTTCATGAATGCTTAGTTTTTCTGAAATCATCCAAGCTAATAAATGTGCCAAATGTTCAGCTTCCGCGCAGAATAGCTCAGCTCCTAATAGTTTATGGCTAATAGTATCCACATATACTTCGGCAGCCCCTTTATTTTTAGCAGCAACAATTGCACGACCTTGTTTTTCATAAGAAACGTAACCAATGACGAATTCTATGTTTTTATCTTGTAGATGCTTATAGCTTTGCCCAATGGTTGCCATTTGTGGTGTAGAAAATAAGATGCCTAGAGGTGTTAGCGTCTTTATGGATTTAATTTGTGGAAAGTTTAAACAGTTTTGTACTGCAAACTTACCCTCATGAGCTGCTTCGTGTTGAATAGGGGTATTGGTATGTGCATCACCGACAATAAAAATTGGATAATCAGCTAGTTGCTTTGTATCTGGGTTAATTGGCAAATTTTTAATATCTTTAAATTCTGCATTTATGAGTTCTAAACCTAAGGTATTTAATAATGTACGTCTGCCAGTTGCAACTAATACATAGTCAACTTGTAGCGACTTTTGTACGTTTTCTTCAGTATAGGTTAAATGAACTAGATCGCTTTCAATAGCATAATGTTCAGGTAAAATTTCAAACTTTAGCTTTAACTCTTTACTTAATTCTTCCTGTGCGAGCTTTTGCAATATAGGGCTACTCAGTGAGCCAATTTTTCGACTACGTGCAAAAACTGTGGTGTTTACATTGAGGCGTGTTAAAGCCTGCGCTAATTCCAAAGCGATGACGCCACTTCCAATAACTGCGACTGATTTAGGGAGTTGTTCTAATTCAAATATCTGATCTGATGTAATTAATTTATCGCCTAATATTTGTTTTTGTTCAGCATCTATAGCAGGAGTTGTACCTACAGCAAGGATAAATGACTTGGCTTTAAATGTTTGGTTGTTTACTTGAATGGTATTTGAATCAATAAATTCAGCTTTACCTGAAATTTTATGTTGGCTTGGCCAACTTTCAACATCTTTTAACGTGGCTCTTGTAAAACGATCACGTAAGGTTTGAACATGTTGCATGACGCTAGAGGTATCAATTTCACTTTTGACATCTAGTCCTAAATTATCTGCATGTCTTATTTCGTACATACGGTTGGCAGTAGAGATAAGTATTTTACTTGGCATACAACCAACGCGTGCACAGGTGGTGTCCCAAGGACCATCATTAATGATAAGAATATTCTGTGTTTTTTTGATTGCTTCTTTATAGGCTGAAATGCCTGCTGTTCCTGCACCGATAATGATGATGTCGTACATTTGCTAAATTTCATTTTAAATAATTATAATTAAATATATAAAAAAACCCTCAGTCTAGAGGGTTTAATTGCATTTCTTTACACTTAAAATTTAAGAGCAGAAGGTAATGTTAAACTTGTACTTACAGTTCCTGCATTATTAGTAGATGAACCTTTGAATGTAATTCCATTAATAGCATGTTCAAAACTAAGACTCCCACTTGTAGCTTGCTTAAATTTCAAAATGTTTGTCCCTGTTAATTTAATGCTTCCAGTAAATGTCTGGCTATTTAAATTAGAGGCTTCATTCTCAACTCGAGTACCATCAATTGTTGTGATGCTGGGTAAAATTAGTTCTTATTCTCCTGAAGCTTTCACACGATAACTTGCTGAACTTGTGGTACCTGGTGTTGAGTTTAATACGAATGAAATTGGTTCTGCAAAAGGAATATTTGGGTTATCGTTAATTAATACATTAAATCCTGATCCAGATTGAATATTGTATAAATCTCCATCGAGAGAAGAGAGATCTTTGTAAATACTAATTGCACCTGTTGTAACTTCACGTTCAATATCTTCACCAGTTGATGGATCCGTAACTATTGCTGTTGTGGTAATTTTATAGTCGCTTGTATTACCATTTATTAAAACAAACCTTTTTTGTTGAGTTTGTTGTATTCCCCAAGACTGTTGAAATGGATAAGCAAATGCACCAGTAATAGTTACATCATGGAAATTTTTATCTCCATTTTCATTTTCAAATACGTAAATGCGAGTATTTGATTCATATTCTTCTAAGTTTGGTGTCACTTCATCATGCTGTAATTTGATGTTTTTTTAGATCATTAGCTGTAATGTCGAAATCCCAGTTGTCATAACCCGGTAAGATATCTTTAATATCTTCGCCAATAAAAACATAACATGCTCTATAGTCAGTCTTACTTAAATAGAAACATTTATCTCTGTAGTGATAGGTATTTTAAATGAGTTTAAATTTATTTTCCTAATATCTAAACTTAATTGTAATGGGCCTTGTGCAAATGTATCCATTGAATGATCAATATAGCCTTTTGCTGTTGATGCATCGTTAGGATCATAATTACCGAATAAATATTGCCCTTCACGTTTTAGAATATTTAATTGTGCATTTGCAGTTTCAGCTGGGGTTGTTGTACCACCACTGTTATTGTTTTGATTAGAGGAATCTGTTCCTTCGTTATTAAAATATCCATCACTACCACCACCACAAGCTGTAAGTATAGCGGCTAAAGTAAGTACAAGTGTCCCTTGAACGAATTTCATGAAGTACCCCAAGATAGTTATTTATGTATAGAAAAAGTTATATTGCGTCAAGATACCACACATAAAAAATGGCGCAAATAGCGCCATCTTTATATTCGTCATTTTATAGTACAGTCCCGACACTTACACCAACGGTTGGACGTACATTCATAGAATTACACCCTGTTAGCAACAACGTTGTAAATAAAACGGTAAACACGAATTTAGTCATTGAGCAAACCTTGAGCCTTAGCTTGATTGAAAAGAGATGTCGAACGAGAGCCGCTGCGACAAATCATCAAAATGGGTTTAGGAAGCTCATTATAATATTTGGCAAATTCTTTCACGTCTGTTTGAGAAATTTTACCGCTTTGCACAGGTTGATACACAACACTCACATGAGACTTTTCCGCAATGCCTCGTAACTGTAAAACAGTCACTTCATTGCCCGCCTCACTATCTGGTCGATTCACAATTACAGATTTAAATTTAAGTTGTTTGAGTAAACTTGAAAACTTATCTGTGGTCATTTGTCCAGAGACACTTAAATTTGCATTTAAGGGCTGACTGTTATTATCTGCATATGTAGGTGCTGAAAAGACGCAAGTTGCGATCAATAAAGCTTTTTGAATGAAAGCCTTAGTCATCCAAAAGATCCATCTGTTTTGCTAGTTGATATAGGTTATTTGAACGATTACCTGTACGGCAGAACATGAGCACTGGCTTTGGCAATTCATTAAAATGATTAGCAAAGTTACGGACATCTAGCTCAGAAATTTGACCTGCAACAACAGGTTGATGAACATAGTCTAAACCAGCGCTACGAGCTGCTTCTTCAATTTGAGCACTGGTTGGTTGCTCCGGACCACCTTCCATGTCAGGGCGGTTATTGATAATCGATTTAAAGCCTTTTTCAACCACTTGCGCTACATGTTCTGGGCCGATTTGACCTGCAAAACCAACATTTTCGCTCATTGAGTCACTCCATAATTTAATTCATAGATTTATGCTTTATGATAGCATTAAGCACAAACTTGAGCAGAATGTTCTTAAATTTTTATAAGCGATTACAACCATAAAATAACGCAATGGAGCGCGT
Organism: Acinetobacter sp. YH12129; assembly: GCF_013418685.1. Classification (NCBI taxonomy): domain Bacteria; kingdom Pseudomonadati; phylum Pseudomonadota; class Gammaproteobacteria; order Moraxellales; family Moraxellaceae; genus Acinetobacter; species Acinetobacter sp. YH12129. Next base: position 14,340 of record NZ_VPBP01000044.1, on the reverse strand, counting down.
ATGCACGCCTATACAGTCGAACCACTGTATGTCAAAAGCGGACAAGATGTTATAGCTGCTGACTTTTATCGTCCAAAATCTGTTGAAAAACCTGCAGTCATTCTCATGGCACATGGTTTAGCGGCATTACGCCAATTTAAATTAGTGCAATATGCAAAACGCTTTGTACAAGCGGGTTATGCTGTCGTGTTGTTTGATTATCGCTATTGGGGTGGCAGTACAGGGCGTCCGAGAGAGTTGGTGAATCTTAAAGCTCAACTTGAAGATTGGCGGACCATGATCGATCATTTACAGCAGCGTAAATCGATTGATTCGAGACGCATTGTATTATGGGGAACATCGCTGAGTGGTGGCTATGTACTTAGTTTGGCGGCAGAGCTTAAAAATATTAAAGCGGTGATGGTACAAGTCCCATTTGTCGACGGCGCTGAAAGTGCAAAATTGTATCCCTTACAGCAATTACCTAAAGCGTTAAAATTATCGAGTCAGGACTATATGGGGTCTAAAGTTGGGATGAGTCCAACGACTTTACCTGTAGTTCATCCACATCGATTGTGTTTTTTACAGTCTGAAGATAGTTATGCCGGCTATTTATCGCTTGTCAATCCTGATTTTTATTGGAGTGGCGAAATTCCAGCTCGGGCCTTTTTTAAGTTAATCCGTTATCGCCCAATATTAGATGTACGTAAAATTAGTATACCAGTACTTTTTATTGCAGCCAAAGAAGATAGTTTGATTCCCATCGAATCAAGCCGTGAAACTGCGACCAATATTGCACCGTATGTGCAGTATTATGAGTGGGAAATGCAACATTTTGATATTTATCATGGGCAATGGTTTGAAAAAGCCATGGCAACCCAATTAGAATTTTTACATCAACATGTTGGAGTCAGCTAAATGATCGTTGTGTGTCCTGAATGTGGTGCAAAAAACCGTGTACCTGAAGAAAAACTCGAAGTTGGACCTGCATGTGGTCAATGTCACCAAGCATTGATTCCATTGGCGCCCATCGAGTTGAATGAAAAGAACTTTGCAAATTTTATTAGCAATAGTGATTTACCTGTGCTGATCGATTTATGGGCTGAGTGGTGTGGACCATGTAAGATGATGGCGCCACACTTTGCACAAGTTGCAAAATCAAATCCGAAGGTGGTTTTTGCCAAAATTGATACCGAAGCAAACCCTCGATTGAGCGGTGCATTTAATGTTCGTAGTATTCCTACACTGGTTTTGATGAATAAAACCAACGAAATTGCTAGAATAAGTGGTGCAATGCGTGCTGGTGAGTTACAACAATGGCTCAACCAGCAGTTAAATCTACCTCAATAAATGTCAGCGCCAGGAGCTAAAGTGTCAGAAACTCATGTAAAACCTGAAGGAACGCTTTCCCTACAAACCATCGCGATGCCTGCAGACACCAACTGGAGTGGTGATGTTTTCGGTGGTTGGATCGTGTCACAAATGGACTTGGCCGGTGCAATTCACGCAGAGCGTTTCAGTCAAGGACGCTGTGCAACGATTTCAATTAACCAAATGACCTTCCTCGTTCCAGTGAAAGTCGGGGATGTCATCAGTGTATATACCAAAATTTTAAAAGTGGGTAATACCTCTATCCAAATGCAGATTGAAGTTTGGGATAGTCATGACAGCTCACGCGATCCAATTCGTGTGACTGAAGGTGTGTTTACATTTGTCGCTGTCGATGTGAAAGGTGCTAAGCGTCAAATTCCTGCGGATGCAAAAGCTAAATTTGCTGCAGATCAAGCTTAATTAAAGTTAGACGCAATAAAAAAGCCGCTCAATCGAGTGGCTTTTTTATGAATAGTGACCAAGAAATTAGAACATCGTGTTTGAGTTGGCACTGGTTTCAGGAATGCTTTGTTGCACATCCCAATGTTCGACGATCTTGCCATTTTCAACACGGAAGATATCAATAATCGCTTCTCCACGGTCTTGATTATTCTGCGTAGAGTGCACATGTAAATAGACCAAATCACCTTCGGCAGCGGCACGTTTGATCTGGTTTTTTGCTTCAGGATTTTGTTTAAAATACTGGATGAAATAACCGACAAAAGGCGCTTTGCCATCAGGTACATGCGGATTATGTTGAATATATTGATTGCCAATATATCGGTCAGCATATGTCTTAACCTGATGTTTAAGAAAGACACCTTCATAAAAATCAATCACGATTTTCTTATTTTCCGCTGCTTGGCTGGTTTGAATATTGCTTTCAGCTGTTTGTGTTGGAGTCGTTGGCGTTGCAGGAATAGTACTTTGACATGCAGTTAAAAACACCACCAGGCTGATGAGTGAAAGGGGAATGATTTTTTTCATAAAGTGCTCAATATATTTGTGTCGTGCAAGCATATTGAGCGGAATTACTGCGTATAAATAGTAAAAAACAGTCTTGATTTTGCTGAAATTTGGTAAAACTTATACTTACCTAAAAGTAAGTTTTATTTACATTTATTTATTTTTCAGAGCGGATTTTGCCACCCACGCCCAAAGCATTTCACATTGAATCGGTGCTTCACCAGATTCATCGGTGACTAAGACCTGTACTAAGGTTTCACCTTTTTCTGTGCTTTGCATTTGTCGTTGCTGTTCGGGTGTAAGCGTTGCAATCGCTTTCATCCCACCTTGGGTTGGACGTTTAAAATCAACTTTGAAACTTTTAATTAGGACAATGGCGCTATCAGGGACGTTCATTGCTGTGACAAAACCTGTGGCTGTTTCGGCGATCAGCGCCATGGCACAGGCATGTACTTGCCCGATATGGTTTTGCATCGCCTTATGATTGGCGATGCTCACCTCAACACGCTCAGGGCTGACATGTTGATATTGGATTTTAGCCGTTCCAACCATGGGCACGACACGACCAAAAGCTCGACTGAGCAAACGACTTTGAATACCTTTGGGTAATTTAGAGCTTGCTTTGACCAGTTTATTTAGACGATTTGGACGTGCCATATTGACCTCAATGGCAGTTGTGCTGCCTTAATCTTTAAAGTTGTTAAATTGAAGCGGCACACCAAACTGTTGCTCTTTTAAGAACGCCATCACTTGTTGCAAAGTGTCACGTTTCTTGTCAGTCACACGAATTTTGTCGCCTTGAATAGAAGATTGCACTTTAATGCCGCTTTCTTTAATGGCTTTATTGATTTTTTTTGCAGTATCAGAGTCAAGACCGTCTTTTAGTTTGATCACTTGAATGACGTTTTTACCAGAAGCGGTCATTTTTTGTGGATCGAGCGCTTGAATGTCGACTTTACGTTTGAAGAAATGATTTTCGAGCATGGTATACACTTGCTCACATTGGAAATCGCTTTCTGTTGAGATTTTGATTTCCTTATTTTTCTCATTTAACTCAATTGAAACGTCATGACCGCGGAAGTCAAAACGCGTCGCAATTTCTTTTTGCGTGTTTTGAACTGCATGATTTACTTCAAAAACTTCTAATTCGGAAACAATATCAAAAGAAGGCATAGATTAGACCTTTACAAAGGGAAAGAATATCTGAGATGCTAGGGATGTTTTCTTCATTTGCCAAGTGTTGTTTACATCAAAAGGAGTGCGCAATGATCCGTAAACAAGAAATTACAACATTTGAGTTCCCAGAAGACTCGATTATCTGGGATGTTCGCGATGCAAGTGCTTATGCTGAGGCACATGTGAAAGGTGCGGTTAACCAACCGATCACCGCATTGTCATCAGATGCACTGACTCAGGTGTCAACGGATCAACCCATTTACATTTTATGTGGTGGCGGAAGTAAAGCTCCACGTGCAGCAGAGTTACTAGAGGGTTTTGACAGCTCACGTGAATATGTAATCTTAATGGGCGGCACGCGTGCTGCTCGTGATGCCGGTCTTCCTTTGGAACAAGGGAAATAAGATCGAATCAAAAAAAGCGCCGAAAGGCGCTTTTTTATTGCAGGTTATTTTTCTTGAGGTGGAGATGACGGCATCTGAGCTTGAAAATAAGGCTTCTTGGTTTTTTGTTTAGCTTTGGCGCGGCGTATAAAACGTGCTGCATGAATTTTATCGAGTAGCTGTGTTGGAATCGGGCAGGCTTCTTTTAAGACCAACGCGGCAATGATTTCACTACAGAGCGGGGCATACAGGAAACCTTTAGAACCGAGTCCACTACAGCTATAAATTTGCTGATCTTCATGGACTGCACCAATTACCGGGAAAAAGTCTTTTGTCTGTGCGCGAATTGCGGCACGTCCTTGCCATTGCTCAATCGGTGCTAAGGTTTTGGCAAAGTCGGGGAATACACTGTGGATAAGTTCATAGTTATGCACATGATCTTCAGTGAGAACGTCGGTGTCATCACGGCCGGGATAAAATGACGCGCCCATAATCATCTGTTCGGCATCCAGTTGCATACAATAGCCCCCATAACTATAGGCTGTATGCATATCCATTTGTTGAGCGGGGTTGTTCAACCAACTGACTTGTCCACGAATGGCACGCAGCTCTGGATAATCTGTTTGTAGCTGCATACTGTCACGTGCCGCACAGAGAATGACATGCTCGGCAGATGGAAGCTGCTGATCCTGTGTAAATAGCGCAACGCCATTTTGTTGTTGCTCAATGCGTTGAATATCTGCTTGTAACAATTCAATGTGTGGATGTGCCAAGATTTGGTCACGAAGCTGATGTGGACTGACTGCGCCTGCTTGTTTGAGGAGCAGGGTTGGATATGTTGAGGCTAATTGATTTAGCGTGCCTTCTTCAGCAGCTAATACCTCTGAAGGATAAGCTTGAGCTAAATCTAGGTGTTCTGCTTTATTTTTTAAAATAGATTGGTGAATCTGTAAGGGACGAAATGCCTTGAAGTTTTGATAATGCTTGAGTGCATATAACCAGCTCAAGGTCATCAAATGTTCAGCACTTTGTTCAATTGGACTGAGTTTAGGGTTGAGTAGGGCAAGAGGATTACCCGACCCACCGCTGAGTGGTGCTGATTTCTCGTAAATACGCACTTGATGCCCACGTTGAGCAAATGCCCAAGCACAGCTTAAACCGGCGATGCCAGCGCCAATAATCGCGATTTGACGGGGCTTATGACCTACAGTGATTTCAGGATTTTTTTTTTCGTCTAAAGTGGGACAGTCAGCAACTACGGATTGATCATCTAACTTTTCAGGTGCGAGCCAAAAGGCTTTGAGCATTTCACGCTTATGAGCAAAGCCACGTGGTCGTGTAATGGTAATACCATGCTCACGTAAGCCGCGTTTGAGTACACCGGCCACACTAAATGAGGAGAAGGTCGTCCCAATGTCCGATAGACGCACGATATTTTTGAGTACGTTTTCTTCCCACATGTCAGGATTACAGGCGGGTGCAAAACCGTCCAAGAACCATGCATTGACCGTAGCAGTTTTTGCCATGACCGGAAACACGTCGTGTGCATCGCCTAACCAAAGATCAATTGAAAAACGTTCTTCTGGAAAATTGAGTCGATGACATCCCGCAATGGGTTCAGGATATTGCGCAATCAGTTGCTGTGCCAAAGGTTGTAATTCAGGCCATGCATTTAATGCACGAATGAGATCTGCTTTAGATAAAGGGAATTTTTCTACAGAAATAGCATGTAGATGACTGTGATTATTTGGACGAACCTGTTGCCATAATTGCCACAGGGCCAAAATATTTAAGCCTGTACCAAAACCTGTTTCGCCGACACTGAAATATTCAAAATCAGTCAGTGCCGCAAGGCGAGTGTCGAGGTCATTCCCTTTTAAAAACACATGACGTGTTTCGAGCAGGCCGTTGTCCTTCGAAAAATACACATCACCAAACTGTTTAGACACTGGAATATCAATGCCATCGATCATTTGCCAATCGAGATCGGCAGTCTGAATTGCACCTGACAAAACTCAAGCAACCTTTAAATTGAAGTAGAAAAAAGAATTACCATTGACGACGACGTTTGGTATAGACGTAACTGGCCAACAAGAAACCTAAAATCACGCCAACACCCAGTGTGGTCCCGCCGTATAAAAACATCTGCGCGCTACGTTCACTTTGTAGCACTTGTACTTGTACGCCCAAGCTATCATTTTTAAGTTGTAATTCTTGGTTTTGCGCCAAGGCTTCAAGGTTAGCTTTTTCTAACTGTTGTAAGCGTACAGATTGGTCTTTGACCATCGCTTTGACTTTGGCATCTTGCAGCGCTTTATTTTTTGCCAATTGTTCAATGGTCAATGGATTTGCATCTTGAGGTTGACCATTAGGATTGACGGTTGCCGCCACTTTAATGATGCCTGGTTTATTGGCAGGAATGGTATGCGGCACAGGATTGGGAGGAGGTGTTGCAGTCGTTGCTTGAGCAGCAGGGGCTACAGTAGGTGCAGGAGCCGGTTCTTCAGCCCATGCAGTTGAACAAATTAAAGATAAGCCCAGTAAACTAGAAACAACGACGCGCATGAACCTTATCCTTTAGGAAATGCTTTGTTAAATGGTTTGACATCAATTTGGCCATAAACCCCTTCTTTGAGGAAAGGTTCATCTGCCAACCATTGGTCTAGGGCTTCACGACTATCAAAATCGACAATGATCGTACTGCCATAAAAACCAGCTTGTGGGTTTGCCGGATCTTTAGGCATCGCACCTGCAACAATCAGACGACCTTCATCATCAAGTTTTTGTAGACGTTCAAGATGTTGAGGGCGAACTGCAAGGCGCTTTTCTACTGTACCTTCATTATCTGTACAGCTTACGACGAATAATGGCATGACTTTTCCTGATTTTTGACCGAATGGATTATTCTGAGGTCTTAAAGTATTTACGTAATACAATAAACTGAATAATGATAAAGGAAAACATCACGATCATGTCACCAAAAGCAGTGAATTCACCCCAATATTTTCCGTCTGCAAACAAATAAGCGAAAAAGGTGTGTAAACATGACATCACCACGAACATTGCAGCCCATGCATAGTTCAATCGTTTCCAACCGACAGCGGTTAAATTTAAGACTGGACCAAATAAACGTTCGATGAGCGGTTTCTTATCTTTACTAAACAGTGGAGAAAGTAAAAACGCCCCTGCGAACACTAAGTTCAGTAAAACGGCTTTTAAGCGAATATAAAAATCATCGCTTAGCATCAGGGTAATACCACCAAAAATCACGGTCATGAACAACACAATCCATTGCTGTTTATCTAGACGGAATTTTTGCATCACAAACAATGCACCATAAACCACAAGCATGGAAATGATGAGACCTGATGTTGCCACAAGAATGTTATTGTTATCGACACCCCCAGCAGAACCAATCAATTGTAATAATGGGTGCTGCGTATCTTTTGGATCTACAGTTTTATATAAATAAAAGAAAATAATGAGTGGCACAAAGTCTAAAAGTGCTTTCATGTTAGAGTATCTAAATCTGATCAAATAAATGACATAGTATAGAGATGCAAGGCGTAGATTTACATACACACAGTAATATTTCTGATGGTACTTTGTCACCAGAGGCTCTGGTGCAGGCCGCAAGTGCTATTGGAATTCATACGCTGGCTTTGACTGATCACGATACGATGGACGGTTTGTTGGCTGCAGAGCAGGTTGCGCATGAATTAAAGCTGCAATTAATCTCTGGTGTGGAGATTTCTAGCCAGTGGTCGAGACCTGCGACCAAAAAAAGTTATGGTGTGCATATCGTCGCTTTAAATATGCAAAATCCTGCGCCCTTACAAGCCTTATTAATGGATCAAAAGCGTATTCGAGCGGAACGTGCTCGGCAGATTTGTGACTTACTGATACCGTTAATTGGTCAAGATATTTATAGCGATGTGGTTGCCAAAGTCGACCATATTCCAGATCGGGTAACACGTACCCATATTGCCAAAACTTTGGTGGAAAAGGGTGTGGTTGCGCGTCCACAACAAGCTTTTGATAAATATATTAAAGAAGGCAAAAAAGCTTTTGTAAAATTTGAAGGTCCGAGTCTTGTTGAGACCATTGAGGTGATTCATGCCAGTGGTGGCTTTGCAGTGTTAGCGCATCCAACGCGTTATGATTTATCTGCGACCAATATTCGTTATTTGATTGAAATCTTTGCTGAAGCGGGCGGTGATGCAGTGGAATTACCACCGGCAATTGAGCCATTATCGACTCGTCAAATGGTGGATCGTATGATTGCTGCCTTTAACTTAAAAGTTTCTGTTGGGAGTGATTTTCATGGTGACAATATGCCATGGATCAAACTCGGCAACATCCCTCGAGTGAAAGAAGGGCAAGTTGGAATCTGGGAGAGCTTTGCTTAAAGTCGTTCTCTAAGGTTTTCCTTACTTAGAGATGTTAGGAACATAAAAGTAATCTTGAATTTCTAAAATGATTTTAAGTCGATTCGACGGAGTCTTACGTCTAGAGATTGAATATAGGGATTAGCCTTCGGCTGGAGGTACTCTTACGAAACGTTGTTTCTCATTCGGCAAAATGAGAAGCGAAGCTTCGCAAGGAAACCATCTTGCGGAGCAATGCTCCTCACCGCAAAACTCGTTCACTACCGTCAAATTATTCAAAGTATTGCAAAAACTTTTTTGATTAGAAGTAGTCCTGACTCAAACACTTGCGGATGACGTTAACGCGTATCGTTCTTTTATTTAAATCAAATTACGCTTCTGATCTTGCTGCGTAATATCAATTGCTTACATATCTTATGTGTACCAAAAAAGTGTACGGCAAAGCTATGTAAGCGAGGGTTTAGACCCATTGATCAATTATAATAAATTATGATCTTTGGCTTGAATCGGTGGTGGGGTGGGTTTTCCTAAAGTCCCAAGAAGTTCAATTTCAATAGTACGCACCATCGAGTCCAAAGGTAAGTCATTACTCTGTGTGCCGAAGGGCTCTTCAATCTCTGAACTCAGTGCATCTAAGCCTAAAAAAGTATAAGCCAAAATCCCGACCAAAAGGGGGGTTGCGAGACCTAAAGTAGAACCCAAGCTAAAGGGTAAGACAAAACAGAAAAAATAAACAGTTCGATTCAGCAAGACCGAATAAGCAAACGGTAATGGCGTAGTGGCAATACGGTCACAGCCGGTTTGTACGGTGCTGAGCTCCATCACATGCTGATTCATCTGGGTATAAATAATATCTGAAATTTCACCATCTTTAAGCGCTTGCATCAGCTCCCATTGAATCAAACTCAACGTGTACTGCGGTGCATTGGCTTGTTGGTATAGTTGGGTGATGGCATTCGCGCTCATGCCGCTGGTTTCAACCAGTTCTGTGGGATTGGCAGTTTGATGGCGGAGTCGGTCACGTAAAACGTTGGCAAAGACGATCACATGTTGAATCACACGTTCACGACGGCCTTGACTGAGTAAACGGCAGTCACGGTCAAAATGTCGCGCGTTGGCAATCAAAATGCCCCATAAACGCCGAGCTTCCCACCAACGGTCATAGCAGGCTGAGTTTTTAAAGCCCAAGAAAATCGACAGCACAACACCGATCAGGGTAAAGCCGACCAAAGGAAATTCGGTAAAATGGAAGATATCGACATAGGATAAGCCGCCCACAATGGCAGACAGCAACATAACGATCCCGAGCGGCGGTAAAACCTTAGGTAAAATCGTTCCTCGCCAAGAAAATAGCAGTTTAAAAATACTCGGTTGGTCACGGACGATCATGTTCGAATGATAATTTCTAGTTTTAAAAAATTATGATGATCTTCGGGTTTGCTCAAGCACTTGTCAATAACTGTTTCACGCAGATGAGTGTGCTTGGAGCAAGCCATGTTCAGCAAAGGAAAAGCTCCCTTCTGTTGAGATAATACAATGATCGATCAGTCGAATTTCCACCAGCTGACAAGCCTGCTGAATGAGTCGAGTCAATTCAAGATCGGCAGCAGAAGGTTCTGCACGACCGAAAGGATGATTATGTGCAATGACAATACTGCTGGCATGTTCAGAAATGACATAACGCAGCAGTTGATTGATGGAAATTTCACAGGTATTGAGGCTGCCATAAAAAAGTTTTTTAAAGTTTATTTTTCTTAAATGCGCATCTAGACAAAGCACGCCAAAGACTTCTTGACGTTCCGATAAAAATTCAAAGCGAAGAAAGTTTTGCAATTGTTCAGAATGTTGCAAGTGTAAGGCTTCATTTTGAAAATGTTGACTCACATAGCGTTTACCGAGTTCTTTTACCGCCATGAGCTGCGCATATTTACTGTTTCCAATGCCATGAAACTGGCGTAAATCCTCAAGTGAAGCATCCATCAGCGCTTGCAACTGACCAAAATGTTGGATCAGGAGTCGTGCGAGTTCGACAGCAGAGTGCTGCTGGGAACCAGAGCGTAGGAAAATAGCCAGTAGTTCAGCATCGGATAAACTTTGTGCGCCTTGATGAATCAGGCGCTCACGTGGGCGCTCTTGTTCAGGCCAATTTTTAATTGAATTATTCATTATTCTTAGACTTTTTTATTATCAGTCAATCGGCTTTTTCACAGCAGATTGTTGGGTCAGTGCATATTTAATGCTATTGTGAGCGCCACTGCAACAGATAGGTAGCCTGTTCGTGAGCTTTGATTTAAGTGTAATGCCCACAAAAAATATTCTTTTAGGTGTCACTGGTGGTATCGCAGCCTATAAAAGTGCCATTCTTGTCCGTCGATTAAAAGATGCCGGATTTGATGTGCGCGTGGTGATGACACAAGGTGCGCAAGCCTTTGTGACCCCGCTAACGTTTCAGGCGCTTTCAGGCAACCCTGTGCATACCGAATTACTCAATCCCGAAGCAGAAGCGGGTATGGGGCATATTGAATTGGCACGTTGGGCTGATTTGGTATTGGTCGCTCCTGCAAGTTGCGACACGCTGGCAAAATTTGCGGCGGGTTTAGCAGATGACCTTCTTTCGACACTTTATCTTGCGACTAAAGCACCCGTCTGGGTTGCCCCTGCGATGAATCAGCAAATGTGGGCAGCCAAAGCGACACAGCGTAATTTAAATACACTGGTTGAAGATGGCGTACATGTGATCATGCCCGATGCCGGTTCTCAAGCCTGTGGAGATGTGGGCTTAGGACGTATGCCTGAGCCAGAAGATTTAGCGGATCAAGTGACGGCCTATTTTCATCAAGCACAGCGAGCTATTGCTGAAAAATTTGGCATGCTTGCCGGTAAACATGTAGCGATTACAGCAGGTCCAACACGCGAGTCGATAGATCCTGTTCGTTATATTTCCAACCACAGCACAGGGAAAATGGGTTTTGCACTGGCAGCGGCTTGTTATGCAGCTGGGGCTAAAGTAACGCTGATCGCAGGACCCGTCAGTTTAGATACACCAAATGGTGTACGACGGATTAATGTGCAGTCTGCAATTAAAATGTTAGAGACTAGTCTGCAAATGTTAGATGAAGGCTGTGATATTTTTATCGCAACAGCGGCTGTTGCGGATTATCGCGTGGCAGAAGTTGCAGAGCATAAAATCAAAAAAGCTGGCGATGAACTCAATGTGGCTTTAATTAAAAATCCAGATATCGTTGCAACGATTGCGCAGCAGTCAAAACGTCCATTTATGGTGGGATTTGCCGCCGAGACACGCAATGTCGAAGAGTATGCTGCAGGCAAACTTGTGGCGAAAAAACTCGATATGATTGCGTGCAATGATGTCTCACGTAAAGACATTGGCTTTGCTTCAGACGAAAATGCCATGACCGTGTTCTTCGCAGATCAATATCAAATGGAAAAGCGTGATTTAGAGAAAGCGTCAAAACAAGAAATTGCACAGCAATTGGTGGAAGCCATACATGATGCGCTACATCATGAGCCTGAAACGGACGATGAATAATTTCAGTTGATTCCTTAAAAATCCCCGCAATATTCGGGGATTTTTTATGGCGCCTTTACGATGTTTTATTTCAGGATTTATATTGAAAATTCACAATGGAATCGTTTTCATGTTGAAAATATGAAGGTTAGGAAACTACTACCAAAATGGTCATTTTCAACAAAAATATGTCAGCAAGAGACCAAGGCTGTCAGTGTTTTAAAACAGTAAAAATGCAATTTAAGTGATTGATATCAAAATTAAATATAAAATTGAGAAATCTTGATAATTTGGCTTGTACTGTGTGTTTTATTGGCTATTATGAAGCAAACAATGAGGAATGTTTGGATCGCAATCTGTGAACGGTCTGACTTTTTCATCAAGAATAAATGCATCATGGGGGATGCAATATGTTTCGATGGCTCACCATTTTTTTACTGTTGAGTTTGGCTGGTTGTAGCTATTTTGTCTCGACAGATGAATTATCTCGGCAGATTGAGCAGCAGATGCAACACGAGTTTGATCAGAATCCAGATTATCGGCAGTACCATTTACGGATTCAAAATATAAAAGTATTAGAGCGTAAGGGATTAAGCTTTAAGGCTCAGGCGACGTTGCAATACGATGGTCAGCCTTATACTGTTTTGGTCGATATTTACAAAGACCTGCAAGGCTATGCATGGAAAATAGATGAAGAACAATTTGCCTTCATTGACGAAGCTGAAATTGCAAAGTATCAGGCGCAGTTAGATCAAGAGTTGAATCATTTGGTTGAGGAATTGGAACAACCAACCGAGGAGGTTGAACCTGTTACATCGGCGCCTGAGAGCTATGTGGGTTTACGTGAGGAAGAAGATCCATCCGATTATCAATGGACCGATGATGATGAGCCTTTTCCCAAAGGGAACATTACGATCAATAGTCATTGAGCGATGATTGTGATTGCTTTGATGATTTTGCTGAGTTGTGACGATGTTGCCAAACACGTATTTTGTGAGGCGTGAAAATAAAAAAGCCCGCAAAATAGCGGGCTTTTACTTTTATAGGATTAATCTTCTAAAACGACTTTAGGATGATCACGTAAATAGTCTTCTGTACGTTGCATTGCATCTTTAATATTTTGGATGGCATTTTCCACATCTGCAAAGGTTTTGGCATTGCCACCACTTAAAGCCTGACGCCATTTTCGAGCACCTGGTAGATTTTGGAATAAACCTAAAATATGACGGGTAATGATAGAAAGCGGCGCACCTTCTTCCATGCGTTTAGCAATATACGGTAGCATCTGATCGATAATATCGAAACGGTTGGGTAATTCGAGATCCCAAAGCTGACCGATCTCAGCCAATAAGTACGGGTTGTGATAAGCCTCACGGCCAATCATCACGCCATCAACATGTTGTAAATGTTGCTGTGTTTCAGCAAAGGTTTTCACCCCGCCATTAATTTCGATCAATAAATTTGGACGGTCTTGTTTCAGACGATAAACATCTTTATAACGTAAAGGTGGCACATCACGGTTTTCTTTTGGCGACAAACCTTGCAGCAGGGCAATACGAGCATGCACGATAAAATTGTTACAGCCAGTCTTTGCCACGGTATCAACAAAATGCAGCATTTCTTCATAAGACTGCATGTCATCAATCCCGATGCGGTGTTTCACGGTCACTGGAATATCAACAGCATTTCGCATTTCAGTAATACATTCTGCAACCAAATCAGGCTCTGCCATCAAGCATGCGCCAATTTTATTGTTCTGAACGCGGTCACTGGGACAGCCGACATTGAGGTTCACTTCATCATAGCCCCAGTCCTGTGCCATCTTGGTACAAGTTGCTAAATCTTTAGGATTTGAACCGCCAAGCTGTAACACAATCGGGTGTTCTTCGTTGTTATAGTCCAAATGACGATTCGCACCACCAAATAAAATCGCACCTGTGGTGACCATCTCGGTGTAGAGAATCACATTAGGGTTAAACAAACGTGCAAAGAAACGATAGTCACGAGTCGTCCAATCCATCATTGGCGCAACACTAATTCGTGGTTGAAGTTTATTTTCAATGGGTTGGAGATCAGTCATTAAAAAAACACGCCTTAAAAGAACAAGATGGAAGAACGAAATGGAAAAGGGTGAAGAAATACCAAAAGCTGTCTGAAATACGATGAAAAAAACCGCATTTCAAGACGCGCGCAATATTAGCATAAATTGTGGTTTGGGGCATGGTCTTGCTAGCGTGACATATTCAAGGTCAGGCTAGAAAAAGTCGGAAGTGTGGCTTAAGTAATTTAAATTTTTATGTGATTAATCTATAATTTTATAAACTTTATTGTATGGTTTCTTAGCAGATTTAACTGCCTGCCTATATGTCTTTATTTTCCCAATATCTAATGCAACGCCAATTTTGTATCTCGTTTGAATATCTATAGCTAAATACCAAATAAATCATTACAGTAATCTTTAAATAATTTATCAATATCTTTAACTCTAAACTTAGTTCGAATCGCCTTGACTCGTGACCACATATTTTCTATTGGATTTAAATCTGGA
>NZ_VPBP01000043.1:0-19703 GCF_013418685.1 Acinetobacter sp. YH12129 | reverse complement strand
ACAATAGCAAGAGTGAACCACCTGATCCCTTCCCGAACTCAGAAGTGAAACCTCTTAGCGCTGATGGTAGTGTGGGGTTACCCATGTGAGAGTAAGTCATCGCCAGCTCATTATTCGAAACACCCCCAGATACGTCAGGGGGTGTTTTTTTATGTGCGAAGAAAAAGGGAAAGGAAAAAGATAGAGGGGGATACGGAAATTAAGCGTTGGATATCCAACGCTATAAGTTTACATAGAACGATAAAATTATCTTAACTGACGTCGTGCATGCTTTAATGCTGTTCTTAACCCTTCTTCTAAAGTTGGATGATAGAAAGGTTTATCCAAAATTTCATGAATGGTTCGTTCTTCTGAAATCATCCAAGCTAACATAAGCCAATGACTGCATAATTTGAATTGTGGGCGGGTATCCAACGAATATCATGGTCCATTCTGACCAAGGCTCACAGCACTGTAGTCGTGATTTTAGAGCGCTATTATTGATGAATAACTGCATCCAAAGCATGTCTAGACGAGGCCTTGCGCAGTATATTGCTCATGGGATAATGCAGTAACAGAAAGCTTCTTTCACACATTTAAAGGTCATGTGGTACATGGCAGTGTATTTTTGACCCGAAAAGAAGCCAATGTTGTCTTGTTTGACTATATTGAGATTTACTACAATCGAGTGAGAAGGCACTCTGCAAATGGTTGGTTAAGCCCAGAAGCCTTTGAGCAGAAATATTTTAAGAATTTAGAGGGATAGGTTGTCCACGATACTGCCTGGGATCATTATTTGGCTACCTTTATCGGGTAAATTTTATATTTAAAATATCAATATCCTAAATATTCGATTAAAAAAAACCTGCTTAAAAAGCAGGTCATAGATTTAGAGAAATGAAGTCAATTAAGCAAGAATATTACATGCTGCAGATGCCAAAATCCATAGAATCACCACTGCAACTACTGGCTCTACAATTTTTGACCAAGTCGGTACTTGTACTTCAGTTGTTACGTCTTCTTGTGTATGTTGTTGATTAACCATTTGATTGAACTCCTTCATTGATGCCTCTAATGATATCTCTTCTTGAAGATTTGGTTTAGAACCAAGGAGCTCTGTTAGGTTGTTTGTTGACCAAACCCAATCATCCGCTTGACCAGAAAGATGTTCAATTTGTCCGTTGAGTAATTCTCGAATACTTTGCGGTGAATGTGAGCCTGTATCATGAAGTTGTTTTAATTCATTTAATTGTAAATGAAAAACTTCTGTAGTTAGGTTTTCGAGTTCAGAGCGTTCTAATGTTGATGCATTTGAAGGGTTGGTGGTGAGATGACGTGAAACTTCCTGAATATAGAGTTCATCAGGCTGAGTAATTTCTTGATAAACCTTTTCACCATTAATGCGTAGCTGATGAATCAATTCACCTAAGGTTAAAGCATTAATTTCACGTAAATGTTGTCGTTTTTCTTCACGATTTAAATGACTTAAAAGCGTAGGCTTTTGAGATTCTATTTGTTCGACAAAATATTGTACTAAATCAAAAGCCATTATTCGCTTCCTTATTCTTTAATCGAGCAACCTTAAACCCGGTTTTTTCTTCGGTTGCTCTTGTTGTTCTTGGTCGTTTGATTTTAAAGCATTTTGATCATTCTGAATACCTTCATATTCTTGAGGATCGAAGAACATGCCTTGACCATTTTCACGTGCATAGATGCCTAGAACAGCAGAAAAGGGGATATAGAGGTTTTGCGAAACGCCACCAAAGCGTGCAGAGAAAGTAATCGTCTCATTACTCATGTGTAGCGCATGCGTTGCATGAGGTGCGATATTCAGGACAATTTGGCCATCTTGAATATATTGAACTGGCACCATCGTACCATTCTGTGTCGCATCGACAAGTAGGTAGGGGGTAAGTTGGTTTTCACAAATCCATTCATAAAGTGCCCGTGTTAAGTATGGACGTGTTGGAGTGAGTTGTAGTTCCTGTTCAGACATAATGCTTACTCGAATATTTATGGAAAATTAATTTTTTACTAAAAGCTCGCTATAGCGATTTTTTTCCTGCAATGTCATTGATTTGATAAATGCTGGACGGCTAAAGATGCGTTGGCAATAGAGAAATATAGGGCGGCATTGCTGTTTGGGAAGCTCAATCCCCATGGCTTTTAGGCGCAGAAATATAGGTGCGAGCATACAGTCTAACATGCTAAATTGTTCAGACATAAAATAAGGATAATGCTGAAACAAGGGGGTTAGTGAAATGAGTGTATCACGTAATTGTTTTTGTGCTTTTTGTTTGGCTTTTTCATCGAGGGTATCGGGATGGCGAAGCATAATATCGGCAAGTCTTAACCAATCTTGTTCGAAGCGCCATACATATTGACGTTGCTCTGCACGAGGCATGGGTGCATCTGCATACAGTTTATTTTGACGATATCGGTCATCCAGATATTCGGCAATAATACTGCTTTTATAGAGTTTTAGGCCATTTTCAATCATCATCGGAAGTTGATTGTAGGGATTTAAACTCGCAAGATCTTCGTCTTCATCATCAGCAATAATTAAATTATGTTTGATTTGCTTCTCTGCAAGTACATAGCGTATCCAGTGTGAGCGAAAGTCATCCGCATGACTGTAAAGCGTAATCCCTTGGAGAGGTGCATTTTCGACTGACATAATCCGAGACGATGAGAAATGAATAAGATAGGATACTAAAATTAGACAGTAAAATCACGGAGACTTTAGCAATATCAATGCAGCTACAGTGAAAATTACAGTTTTGTTTTATTTGATTTTATCTGATAGCTTTTCATATCATTCATTTACCTTATCGTCACCGCATGATGACCATTGCACTTGTACAAAAATTATTATTTTTCGCTTCTGTTATTTTTATGGGCATTGGCTTTTATACGGCACTCGCTGGAGGTTATGCTTCTGATTATGGAGCAGAGGATGATAGTCCTGAACAAAAAAGCAAAATGACCATTTGTACAATTACACTAACACTGTCGGTTATATGCTTTATTGCGAGTTTGAGTCTCTTTGTTTATCGGATCGTTATTCTATTTGATTTATCTTGATAAAAATCAAGACATAAAAAAACCTTGGCATAAGCCAAGGTTTTTGTCCGATTCGGTAAACGAATTAACGTTTAGAGAATTGAGGACGTTTACGAGCTTTACGTAAACCAAGTTTCTTACGTTCAACTTCACGAGCATCACGAGTAACGAAACCAGCTTGACGAAGAGCAGGTTTAAGAGTTTCGTCAGAAGCAATCAATGCACGAGTAATACCGTGACGGATAGCGCCTGCTTGACCGCCGATACCACCACCAGCAACAGTGATGTAAAGGTCATATTTCTCAGTAGCTTCTAAAAGCTCAAGTGGTTGATTAACAACCATACGAGCAGTTTCACGACCGAAATATTGTTCTAAAGAACGGTTGTTGATTACGAGTTTACCAGTACCAGCTGATAGGAAAACACGTGCAGTTGCGGTCTTACGGCGACCTGTACCATAGTTAGTAGCCATGTGCTGTATCCCTTAGATGTCCAAAACTTGTGGCTGTTGAGCAGTATGTGGATGCTCAGTACCAGCGTACACTTTCATTTTCTTGATCATTGCATAACCAAGAGGACCTTTTGGCAACATGCCTTTTACAGCACGTTCGAAGATTTCTTCTGGTTTGTGAGCAACTAATTTTTCGAAATTAGTTTCACGAATACCACCAGGGAAACCAGTGTGGCGATAATATTTCTTATCAAGTGATTTTTTACCAGTCACTTGAACTTGCTCAGCATTGATAACAACGATGTAGTCACCAGTGTCAACGTGAGGAGTATAAGAAGTTTTGTGCTTACCGCGTAAACGACGAGCGATTTCAGTCGCAAGGCGACCTAAAGTTTTGCCAGAAGCATCAACAACGTACCAGTCGTGTTGAACTTCAGCTGGCTTAGCGCTGAGAGTTTTCATTAAACCACTACCTATTATAGTTGGTTTGGACTATGGAAGCTGTCCAAACAAAAGGAGACGCGATTCTATACGAATACGTGAAGAATCACAAATGAAAATATAAAATTTCAAGCACTGTATTGTAGTATATTTCTTCAGCAATAAACAGCAGATAATCCAGAAATTATAAAAAAAGCGGGTGAATGTAAATCATGTCGAATTCTAATCTGTTAAAAACCACACCTGACCCCTTATTTTGGCGACATTGGTGGTATTTAATGGGCTTATGTAGCACCTTGATTTTAAGCCCAACTTTTTTGTATTTGGTGTCTTTGCATGGGGCGGATGGCGCAATCATCGTTTTGTTAATGATGCTCACTTTATTTTTCCTTAGTTATTTATTGGTTTATCTGTTGATTGGATTATTGCTTGTGGGCGGTATGTTTTTTGGCTGATAACGAACTACCCGCAGCATGTACCGACCGTTCAGCGCGGCATTGTCATTCTTATTGCACTGATTTGGATCATTGGCATTTCAGGTTTTGCTTTCGGTTTCATTCCATACAATGTCGCACAACGCGCTTATTTTTGAGTTTTGTCAGGTATTTTTAGTCAATAAAATTAGGTCTGTCATGTGCATCACACAGTATAATAATGTTATTGCACACACAGGATAAACCCATGCTGCCTTTATATATCACGAGCGGTGAACCCGCAGGTATCGGACCTGATATTTGTTTGAGCTTAGCCAATCGAATAGATGAAAGGCCAATTGTGGTTCTTATTGATAAAGATTTGCTACTCAAGCGCGCTCAACAATTAAAGCTCGAAGTTGAACTGATCGACTATGTTGGGCAGGATGAGTCGGCAGCTCTAGGTCAGCTTTATGTGGAACATGTACCTGTGACTAAACCAGTTATTGCAGGTCAGTTAGATGTGAATAATGCAGCTTATGTGTTGGAGCAATTACGACGTTCTGCAGATTATGCGATGTCAGGCAAAAGTGTTGGTGTTGCCACAGCGCCTGTGCAAAAGTCGATTATCAATGATGCTGGTATCCATTTCAGCGGACATACGGAGTTTTATCAGGAATTTGCAGGTGTACCACGTGTTGTGATGATGCTAGCAACCAAAACCTTGCGTGTTGCTTTAGCGACGACCCATCTAGCTTTACGTGATGTGCCAGATGCCATTACTCAAGAACGTTTGCATCAAGTCATTGATATTTTAATTCATGATTTAAAAACCAAATTTAAAAAAGATCATCCGCATATTTTGGTGTGCGGTCTAAACCCACATGCGGGTGAAGATGGCTATTTGGGCATGGAGGAGATTGAAGTGATTAATCCGGTGCTTGAGCGTTATCGCGCTCAAGGGGTGAATATGAGCCTGAGCTTACCTGCCGATACCTTATTTACCCCTGAAAATTTAAAAGATGCCGATGCGGTTTTGGCGATGTATCACGATCAGGGCTTGCCTGTGTTAAAGTCGCAGGGCTTTGGCGAAGCCATCAATATCACTTTGGGCTTACCGTTTATTCGGACTTCAGTGGATCACGGCACAGCACTGTCACTGGCTGGAACTGGTCTTGCTAAAAGTTCGAGTTTACAGGTGGCGGTTGATTTGGCTTTAGAATTAGCAAGTGCGAAAAATAACGAAACTTAATAATAAAGGTTTGAATTTTATATGAATAATAGTAAAAAATTATCAAAAATAAAACAGGAAAATAACAAGATGCTTAGGGCGAAATCGATCATTCGCCCATTTTTTGGGATTGCGTTAGCGTTGATGCTGTCAGCATGCTCAACGCTCGCTACAGATCATCATTCTTGTGAATTAAAAGTATTATCGCTGCAAATTCCAAAACAGACGGAAGGATTTATACGTTTTGCATCACCGGCTGCCGTGGATGGCTTTAAACATAATCAGCAAAAATTTAATCAAGCGCTGACTGCGGTGCATAAAAAATATGCGAATCGTGATGGTGCTGATAAAATGCTTCAAGATGGACAGGCAATCAATGCTAATATTGATCTGCTTGTACAGCATCAAAATAGCCTGAGTGCGCTATATGAATCTCAACTTCTTGTAAGTGAAACCATTCCGGGTATTCAAGCTGAATATAACATTCTGGCTGATAAGATGGCTAGAGTAAACAATTCAGCTATTCAAGCAATGATTGCCAAAAATCAAGTCTATATTGCGGGACGAATGTTGAGTTCTTTGCTGAAGTTAAATGATGTGAATTCTATTCATCCAGACGATTTAGATGACTTTTTAGCAGATTTTGAAACTTTCAATCTTTATTTGAAGGCTCAACTGAATGGTAATCCCGAACTGGGTGTAGAGCGCGTAAACAATGCTGAAATGCGTGAAAGTTTGCTCTCTATTCAGGCGGAAACTGAAGAAATGATGAAATCTGAAACAATGGCTTTGTTGCAACAAAGAGAGCCATTGCTCAGTGTAATTAAAGCGGCTCGGGATAATGTGACCAAGTCCGAAGAAATTTTTGCTCGCTTGAGTGAATTTGAATCAAGTCAGTAATCGTTGTAATAAACCTATGCGGAGAATTTTATGTATCAAATTAATGCCCTAAACCCAAAAGATGAAGGGCATCACACGCGTAAGCGGTTTGGACAGAATTTCTTACATGATCAACGTGTTATTGCCAAAATTGTGCGTTCGGTAAATCCGCGTACTGGTGACAATATTGTCGAAATTGGTCCCGGTCTTGCTGCGCTTACATCGCCTTTAATTGGTGAATGCGATGCTTTAACTGTGGTTGAGCTGGACCGTGACTTAGCCGCAGGTTTGCCGGGCCGTGTGCCTCATCCCGAGCGCTTGACCATTGTTGAAACCGACGCGCTGAAATATGACTTTACCGAGCTGTTTGCCGAAGGCCGTCCACTGCGTGTGGTTGGCAACTTGCCGTATAACATCTCGACACCGCTGCTGTTTCATCTCTTGGAGTTTGGCGACAAAGTCAAAGACATGCACTTCATGCTGCAAAAAGAAGTCGTGGACCGTATTACCGCTTCACCGAATACCAAAGAATACGGCCGTTTATCGGTGATGATCCAATACTTCTGTAAACCGACGTTTTTATTTGAAGTGCCGCCGGGTTCGTTTAATCCGCCGCCAAAAGTCACCTCTGCGGTATTCCGTTTAGAGCCTTATGCTATTAAACCGATTGTGGCGAAAGATGAAAAAGCGCTTGCGCGTTTGGTTTCACATGTCTTTACTCAGCGCCGCAAGACCTTGCGTAACAGCTTAAAAGGCATGTTGGTTGAAGATGGTTTTGAAAATGCAGGGGTTGATCCAATGGCGCGTCCTGAAACCCTAACACTTGCAGAATTTGTCGCATTAGCAGATCAAATGGTGGCTTAAATAATTATGACTCGCAATATTCGCTATAACTATGTCATTGGTGATGTTCAAGGCTGTTTTGAAGCATTAAAAGCTTTACTGAAAGAGATCAAGTTTGATGCAGACCAAGATTTTATATGGTTTGCCGGTGATCTCGTCGCACGGGGTGAAAACACGGTAGGCGCTTTGCGGTTCATCAAAAAATTAGTGGATAGTGAAGTTGCGGCGACGGTACTGGGCAATCATGATCTGACTTTGCTGGCATGCGCTCGTGGTATTAAGGATATCAATCCTAAAGACAATATCGATGATGTGATTCACGCTTTAGAAAGTGATGATTTGATTGATTGGTTACGCAAGCAGCCGCTGTGTCTATTTCCGAATGAGCAAACCATTTTGACTCATGCGGGTATTCCTTTGAATTGGACTGCGCAGCAAACCGCAGACTTGGCAAAGGAAGTGGAAGCGGTGATTGGTCATGACGACTTTGATGTGGTCGATGCGTTTCTTCAAGTGATGTACGGTAAAGAGCCGAACCTATGGTCGGATGATTTGTCTGGTCATGCGCGCTTACGCTGTATTACCAACTATTTGACCCGCATGCGCTTAACCGATGCAGAAGGTCGATTAGAGTTCAGTTTTAAAGATTCACTCGATGACCCTATGCCGAAGGGTTTTAAGCCATGGTTTGAGTTTGAGTCACAAGCAGCTCAGACCCATCAAATTCTTTTTGGTCATTGGGCTGCTTTACAAGGAAAAAGCATTTCAGCAAAAATCCAAAATGTGGATGGCGGATGTGTCTGGGGCAATCAGTTGATGGCCTATCGTTTAGAAGATCAGCGCATGTTTGCGGTCGATAATCCTGTAATGTAAGTATTTAAAAATAAAAAAGCCGCATTCGTGCGGCTTTTTTATTGGTGTGTGGATTAGTCTAAACGAATCCAAGTTTGGTTACGACCCAAGACTGAAACGCCAATACTTGCACGGATCGAAATACGTTTTCCTGTGCTGTTTAAGCGGACTTTAGCATCATAAACTTTGCCAGAAAGAGGGTCGATAATACGACCTTTTTCATAATTATTCGTATTATTAATTTGCTTTAAACCTTTAACAATTTCCATGCCGAGAATCGGTTGGTTGGTATAAGGCGCAGGGCACTTATTACAGTTTTTTTGCGGTGTATAGCCCGGACGTGGTGTAATTTTAATAATTTTACCGGTATAGGTATTATTTGATTCTTTGTGAATCGAAATAATTGCTTTTGCAGCTCCTGTTTTATCGTCAATTTGTTGCCATGTGCCAGCAATGTCATTTGCAAATGCAACATTCATCATACCCAATGTACATAGGCTGAATAATATTTTTTTAAACATAATCGCTTGTCCCCGAGAAGCATGATTTATGAGCACGTATGTTAGAAAGTTTACGAGAATAGTCAACTTTAATTTAAAAATAATTTGAAGATATTCGGAATAAGAAAAACCGCCATGTCGGCGGTTTTTTTACTTGTTTGAGGTTACTCTTGGCGAATCCAAGTTTGGCTACGACCAAGTGCAGAAACACCCATATAGCCACGTAGCGTGAGACGTTTGCCACTGGCATTTAAACGGATTTTTGTGTCGTAAACTTTGCCTGAAAGAGGGTCAATAATACGGCCTTTGTCGTAGTTATTGGTCCCTTCAATATGTTTTAAACCTGTTAAGATATCAAGGCCTAAGATTGGCTTGTTTTTGTAGGGTGCAGGGCAGTTTACGCAGGTGTCGCGTGGTGTATAGCCCGGACGCGGCGTCACTTTGATGATTTTACCCACGAATGTGCCATTACTTTCTTTACGGATTTCAATAATGGCTTTTTGTGAACCTGTTTTATCATCAATTTGTTGCCAAGTCCCTGAAAGGTCTTGAGCAAAAGCTGAACCACTCATTACAGCAGCTAAGAATAAGAGGCTCACTTTTAATTTTTTCATCAGATATTCCCTGTAGGTGGTTCACCTATGTCAAATCAATTTACTGAATAAATTTAAAATTTATTCAGCGCGAATCCATGTCTGTGTACGACCAATCGCGGAAATCCCCAGATATCCACGTAAATGTAAGCGCTTACCATTGGCAGAAATTTTGCCTTTTAAGCTGTAAATTTTGCCTGCCAAAGGATCAATAATTTTCCCTTGAGAGTAGGTATTTTCCCTTTCAAGTTTCAGCCCCTTAAATACATCCATCCCTAAAATAGGCTGGTTGGTATAAGGTGCAGGGCAATTCACACATTTTTCCTTTGGTGTATAACCCGGACGTGGCGTCACTTTGACAATTTTGCCGGTATAGGTGTCTTTGGCATCTTTTCGAATTTCGATCAGTGCTTTAGGCGAACCGGTTTTATCGTCAATTTGTTGCCAAGTCCCTGTAAGATCTTGAGCATAAAGTGCAGAGCTTGTGACTACGGCACCGAATAATGCAGCCCATTTCAAACTTTTTTCGATCATATTAATAATCCTTTATCAATACACTTTGTGAGGGTTTATTGATCATACTAGGTAATATTTGAACTTAGAGCAACTACTCTAAGCATAAATATTTACATTTTATTCGGGAAAGTTGACATGTTGCACAAAAGTGACTTTACCAAAAATGTAACATCCACAGCACATCGTTCAATGTGTTGTGGCGTACCCTTGAATTTATATTAAGTTTATTTTTTATACAAAACAATCATTTAAAAGTGATTGCTCAGTCACATATTTTGTAGATAGAGTATGAAAGTTGGCAACCAGATTGCTGTGAAGACTGCATTTACCGCCATGCCAAATGCTGCATAGCGCCCAGCAATGCTGCCGCGCTGCCAAGCTTGAGCTGTGCCAATCGCATGTGCAGCAAGTCCTAAGGCGAGTCCTGATGCACGTTCATCATGAATATTTTTGAGTATGATGGGTGAAAATGCTGCGCCAATCACCCCTGATAAAATCACAATCAAAATCACCAAAGGAATCGGGGAATGCAGCAGCGTCGCAATGTTGATGGCAATTGGGGTGGTCACTGCCCGTGTAGCAAAAGCCATAATGGTTGGATCTGACAAATGCAATAAATAAGCCAGCCCCATAGGGAGGGCAACGGCACTGATACTGGCAAAGACTAAAATCCCGCCCACGGCTTTTAATGGTAAGTCATCGTAACGCATCGCTGCTAAAGGAATGGCCAAGGCCACTGTGACATAGCCGAGTAAGTTATTGAACAGTGGATTGACCTGTGCCATATAACTTTCATAGGAAATGCCAAAAAGATAGAGCATACCAATGACGAAAAACATCCCAATCACAATCACGGGGATTTGCGGTAATTTTTTATTAATGGGTTTTGCGACAAGATAGGCGATCAGGGTAATGATGAATCCAGAGAGGATTGAAAGCATGTTGATTCTCCTTATAGCCATTTCTTAGACATTTTTGCGTAGACCCACAGCGGTATGAGGGTGCTGACAAATAGCACAATCAAAAACATTGGAATTTCATCACCTAAATGCATCATCATCAGCAATGAGCCTGCACTAATGGGTAAGAAGGCAAAGGCACTTTCTTTCATGATTTTATTATTGGTGTCGACCAAACTGGCCGGAATTTTGTTGAATTTTCTCCAAAATGAAAGCACGATCAAGAGGCTAATCAGTCCGACGAGATTGCCTAATTCGGGGTGATTGAATTGCTTCATGACCCAGACCGCGCCTTCACGGAAAAGAATAATTAATGCAATAGTGCCTATCCAGGCTTTCCAGTCGATGCGCTTGATCCAGTCCATTTTTGTCTTTCGTTAAAATTATACAAATCAAGTTTTAACCGATTTAATCTTTAATTTCAAATTCTTCAAGAGGACGTTGGAATTGTTGCGCACGCGTTCCCAAGATTTCATCAATGGGTAAATGCGCCTGTTTAATCAGCTGTTCTAACTTATGCGGGGCAATGATGACGTGCAGAATCAAGTTGCCTTGTTCATCATAATTTTCATTTTGGATCACATTGAGCGCATACAGTTGTGTTCTTAATTTGCCATAAGCCGGTTTTAGACGGACTTCAAAGCTTTGAATCTGTCCCATTAAGCATTCTTGAACCGCTTGGCGTAATAAGGGTAGACCTTTACCACTATGTGCTGAGACATAGACACGTTCCGGCTGATGCGGCTTGCCATAGATGATTTTAGGATCTTCGCCACTGACATCAATTTTGTTATAAACGCGCAGAATCGGAACATCGACACCAATTTCTTTCAGTACTTTTTCGACAGCCTCGATTTGTTCCATCATGTCTGGACTACTGGAGTCAATGACATGTAACAATAAGGTCGCCTCCAAGGTTTCTTCTAAGGTGGCTTTAAATGACTCGACCAATGAGTGCGACAAATTACGCACAAAACCTACGGTATCAGCGAGCACTAAGTTGCCGATACCATCCCAATGTAGACGGCGTAAGGTCGGATCCAGTGTTGCAAACAGTTGGTCTGCTGCATAGACATCGCTTTTTGCTAAATTATTAAATAAGGTCGATTTACCCGCATTGGTATAACCGACCAATGACACGGTCGGAACTGCGGCTTTTTGACGTGCCACACGACCTTGCATACGTGTTTGGCGGACTTTCTCAAGTTTTGCTTTGAGTTGTCCCATGCGGAGCTTGAGTAGACGACGGTCGGTTTCTAGCAGGGTTTCACCCGGGCCACGTAAGCCAATCCCGCCTTTTTGACTATCGAGATCGCCGCGACTACGAATCAGTCGTGAAGCCATATGCTGTAATTGGGCCAATTCAACTTGCAATTTACCTTCATAGGTACGTGCGCGTTGGGCAAAAATATCTAAAATTAATTCCGTGCGATCAACCACACGACATCGCATGATGCGTTCAAGATTACGTGCTTGGGCAGGGGTGAGTGCATGATCAAAGATGACCAATTCAGCTTCATGCTCTGCAACCACTTCTGCAATTTCTTCAGCCTTCCCTGAGCCAATAAATAATTTGGCATCAGGCTTAATACGCTGAGCATGCACATGTTGCAGAATATTGGCACCTGCAGATTGAGCAAGTAAGTGGAATTCTTCGGCATCAAGGTTTGCGAGCATTTGTACTGCCACGCTGACTAAAATAACGCGTTCACCGCTCGCTTGATGTTGATTTAAATTTTCCACTCAGCACACACTCCTGTTTAAAGATTCATTTTAGGCGAAAATGCAGTGCGAGGGTTAATCTAAGTGAGGGATTAATGGCTAAGTTGCTGTATGTCGTGCTATTCAATTAGAGAAAGCTGTGAAAGCTCAGTGCCAGTAAAAAAAGCACACTCATATATATCAGTGAAAAACCAGCAATGGCTTTTAAAGCTTGCCATGAAGAAATAGGAGGGGGATCTGAATGTGAGTGATTCATAATGCATAACCTTTAAAATCGATATAAAAATGATATTTGATTTTTAAAAACGATTAAAATAGGAAAATATTATCTTCGACTTCGGTTTTTATGATCAATGCAAAAAAACTGTCTTCGGTATATGATGATGAAAATTTACGCCAAATTGTGGCACCGTGTCCTTTTAGTGAACCGTTTATGAATCAACCTCAAATCGTCAATACACCGCAAATTAATGTGTTTTCAAAATTTTATTTGTATTGTAAAAAAGTCGGTGCAGCAGCTGTTGCCGTGACGCAGGGTTTTTATTTGGTTTATCGTCATCAATTGTATAAAGACCCGAATAACCCGCAAAATACCCGCTATGTGCAGTATTTTTGTCGCAAGTTATGCAAAGTATTCAACCTTGAAGTCAAAGTGCATGGCGAAATTCCACGTCAACCAGCCCTTTGGGTAAGTAATCATATTTCATGGTTAGACGTTGCAGTTTTGGGTTCAGGTGCACGTGTTTTCTTTTTGGCTAAAGCTGAAATTGAAAAATGGCCAGTGCTGGGTAATTTGGCGAAAGGCGGTGGCACCTTATTTATTAAGCGTGGCTCTGGCGACTCGATTAAAATTAAAGAACAAATTACGGGCTTCTTAAAACAAGATACGCCGGTACTCTTTTTCCCAGAAGCCACCACTTCAGATGGCAGCAAAATTAAAAAAATTCATGGTCGTATTTTAGGTGCTGCGATTGAGGCTAAGCGTCCAGTCCAAATTTGCTTAATTTGCTATGTGAATCAGGACGGTGAACTCGATAATATTGCGCCCTATGTCGGAGACATTAGCTTTGATCGACATGTCAAAAATGTCTTAGAAATGCCGAAAGTCACAGCGCATCTGATGACATTG
Organism: Acinetobacter sp. YH12129; assembly: GCF_013418685.1. Classification (NCBI taxonomy): domain Bacteria; kingdom Pseudomonadati; phylum Pseudomonadota; class Gammaproteobacteria; order Moraxellales; family Moraxellaceae; genus Acinetobacter; species Acinetobacter sp. YH12129. The sequence continues at coordinate 6,132 of NZ_VPBP01000043.1, read as the reverse complement.
CCCGCAATTGATTCGGCAGGTCATACTGTTGACAGTCTGACACAAGAAGTGCAGCAAAAAATGAATCAGGGATTAGCAGAGCTTCAAGCTAAAGTTCTTAAAGCGCCAGTTCCAGTTGAAGCTAAATAATTTAAGGATACAGGCTGCAAGGGGATGCCTTTGCAGCACGATGCTTACATAAAACCTTCGAGCGGCAACCAAGAGATAAATTTCACCCCTGCTTTTTGCCACCACTTGATTTTCGGTTCACGTGGATAAATACGCGTTTGACCATTTGACAGCTTAATTTTCCAATTGATTTGTTGGTCTGCATTGAGCACCAACTTATAGGCATATTTACTCAAATTTTCATCCATGGTGTAGTGGACGGCTTTGGCTAAACGTGGGCTATTCAGTAATACCCCAATTTCAGTATTTAAATATGCTGAACGTGGATCAAAGTTAAATGAACCAATAAAAACTTGTTTTTCATCAATTGCCATCAGTTTGGCATGCAGACTCGAACGGCTTAAACCTTTTAGACTAACTTTAGATTTTTCCGCCAACTCTTTGGTATTGGTGTTGAGGTTTTCTGCATCAGGTCTAGAGAGAAATTCATAGAGTTGAACGTCGTGTTCCAAGAGATCTTGACGATATTTGCTATAAAAAGCATGAACCAATGGTACGTCATTGGCCTGGAATGAGTTGGTCAAGACTCTGACTTTTACGCCATCTGCACGAAGGTTTTTTAGGCGTTCAGCCCCTTTTTTTTCTGGGACAAAGTAGGCTGAAACGATATCGACACTTTGTTCCGGTTTATCTAAACGGTTGAGGAGCTGAAAGTTGAGGTGCTCTTCTTTTTTGGCTTTAGATTTGATTTTGCTCGGGGAATCTTTGACCACTTCGGCTTTGACCCAATCAAATTGGATTTTATTGTTGAGCCAGTCATCAAAGGCATGTGAACGGTTGGCTAAGTCCAAATAATTGACCACAGTGGCTTCTTGGTTATAGTCATCGAGTTGTTGTTTGAGACTGTCGAAGCGCAAACTATAGTGGCGTGGATTGACCAATTGACGTACTGGAAAGGCATAATCATCATTCCAATATTCGTCAAAAGAATGGATGATTTCATCGGATGCCGCACCGACCAGCATGACGTCAACATCGGAAAATTGATAATTATCACTGACGTTATAGTATTGGTTACTCATATTGCGACCACCAATCAATGCGATTTGATTGTCTGCAATAAAGCTTTTGTTGTGCATACGGCGGTTGATACGTTTTAGATCCAGCACCATATCGACAGGGCGGAAATGTCGGAAGCGGTACGGGTTATACAGTTTGACATCAATATTGGCATGTTGGTCGAGTGCCATATAAATGCCTTCCATTTTTTTGGCATTGTTGTCATCGACCAATAAACGAATTTTGACCCCACGATCTGCAGCTTTGATCATGGCATGTAGGGCCAATGCACCAATTTTGTCGTTATCCCAAATATAGTATTGTAGATCTAAACTTTTTTCGGCCTTATTGATTAGCTCGATTCGAGCCGCTAAGGCTTCTAATGGGTCATACAGAACGTGGTAACCGGTTAAGTTGGGATTTTGTTCACGTAGCGGCAGCACAATTTTCGCAAGGCTAGTATCGTCTGTGGGGGTATTAAAAGCATATTCCACAGGTTGAGTTTGCTGTTTAGGCAAGGTACTACATGCAGATAAAGTCAAAACAAGGCTACAACTCAGCAAAACCGCCTTAGTGTGGTTGTGTATGAAGGGCAAATTTTGCTGTTTCGGTATAGCTGAGTTCATACTGTTAGACATACTAAAAAATTTGATTTGAGTATAAGTGTCAGCTGTGAAAAGATAAATATAGTGACCGAGTTTTCTCGTTAGGCAAATTGTAGAGCAAATGTATGTGGGAATTAGATTCCGTAGTGATGTATTTTTATATCGGGTTGGCTGTGCTAGGCGTTTGGGCAATTTCCCAAGCTTGGTTAAGTCAGTCGCGCACGGAAACGATTCATCCGTTTAAAGCCTTCGTACATCTGTTGGCATTTTATCTCTCGTATTTACTTATTCCTTTGTTCTTCTTTAGCTTTTATGCAGGCTGGAGTGGCTATTATTCACTACATGAAGCGATTTTTGTCGGTGCTGTTACGGGGCTTTTGTGCTATGCCCGATTTATCGAGCCGCACATGATTCAGGTGAAAAAATGCCAATATCAATTGCATGAAACACGACAATTATTAAAGCCTGTACGCATTGCCTTAATTGGTGATTTACATATTGGTTTATTTTCGGGTCATGAACGTCAGTTAAAAATGATCGTCGATAAAATCAATGCACAAAATCCTGATTTGGTCGTGGTTGCAGGGGATTGGACTTATGAGCCTGAAAATAAGTTAGCTGAAGAGCTGGCCGTACTAAAAAAAATTATTGCTCCGATTTATTCGGTGAATGGTAATCATGATGAGCAATATCCCGGTCCGCCTATTCAAGCGCTGTTAAAACATGCATTAGAAAGTAATCATGTGGTGGATATCGAAGGGCAGGTGGTTGAGTTTAATGAGTTTCGTTTATTAGGCGTTGGGGACTTATGGGCAGGTAAAGCCGATATGCGCTATTTGCCAGAATTGCCACAAGATAAACCTTGGATCATTTTGTCGCATAATCCAGATACCGTTGATATGGTACCTAAACTGCCAGGACGACCATTGATGTTGTCGGGTCATACCCATGGTGGACAAGTGGAACTGCCTTGGTTGACCGATTATGTAATGAAAAAAGTGTCGATTTTAGGCCATAAAAAAGGGCTATATCAGCATGACAATGCAGATGTCTTTGTCACTGTCGGTACGGGGATGGTTGGGGTGCCTTTTCGTTTTCTTGTGCCACCGACCATTGATATTATCGAGTTGGTTTAATCAAAATCTACCGTTCATTATCGCTAAACGGTTTGGTGAATGTTCTTCTTGATGTAGAGCTACAGGCCTTGTTTGGTTAATAAAATTGAATCGTGCCATTCATTTGCTGTTTGAAATTAAGTGAATGACCGTGTATTGGAACAGATGATGTGTATTGCTCAGTTGGATCTAAGCTGCATTCATGAATAAAATCGAAATGATGTCAACTATAGAGTAGCTAATCAGGTCATTGACTCAATTTGAGACATAAAAAAGCCAGCAATAGGTGCTGGCTTTTTTATTATGTGCAGATTAAACCTGATTATTCACATCATCATTTTTAGTTTCGCGAATCATTAAGAACGCGATCAATGAAAGGATTGATGCCGCAGTTAGGTAGTAACCTACTGCATATAAACCATAGCCAGTTGCAAGTTTAGTTGCGATCAATGGCGCGAAAGATGCACCAAAAATACCAGCCATGTTAAAGGTTAAAGCTGAACCTGTGTAACGTACAGACGTTGGGAAGATTTCAGACAATACCGTACCAATTGGACCATAGGTTAAACCCATGATCGCAAGACCGATACATAGGAATAAGAACACCATCGCAGTACTGCCAGACTCAAGCATGCTTGAGAAGACTAAGCCAAACAATGCAGATACAACACACACCGCAATCGAAGTCGCTTTACGACCAAATTTTTCTGCAAATACAGCAGAAAGTGGAATGAAGGCAGCAAAACAAAGTGTGGCAACCAGTTGAAGTTTTAAAAACTCTTCACGTGTGTAACCGAGCTGAGTTGTACCCCATTGTAAAGCGAATACGGTAGTTAAGTAGAACACGACGAATGTACAAATCGCGGCAATCGTACCGAGAATTAACATCCCCCAGTGCTTAGTGATCACTTCTTTGAACGGAATATTTACTTCTTTTTGCTTATCCAATACTTTTTGGAACGCTGGTGTTTCATGTAATTTTAAACGAATCCACAGACCGACAATAACCAATAGCGCACTTGCAATGAATGGAATACGCCAACCCCATTGCATAAACTCAGCTTCAGACATGAAGTGACCTAAGGTCAAGAATGAGCCTGTTGCAAGAATAAAGCCGATTGGCGCACCTAATTGAGGGAACATACCATACCAAGCACGTTTGCCTTCTGGCGCATTTTCAGTTGCAAGTAGCACGGCACCTGACCATTCACCACCTAAACCCAGACCTTGACCTAAGCGACAAATTGCAAGCATGAGCGGAGCAGCGATACCAATTTGAGCATAGGTTGGAAGCAAGCCGATACATACTGTAGAAATCCCCATGGTGAGGAGAGCGGCAACTAATGTGGCTTTACGACCGATACGGTCACCTAAATGGCCAAAGAATGTTGCACCAATCGGGCGAGCAATAAAGGCAATCGCAAACGTTGCTAGAGATTGAATCGTTGCGGTTGTTGGATCTGTACTTGCAGGGAAGAACAGATGCGGGAAGATAATTACAGCCGCAGTTGCATAGATGTAGAAATCGAAGAATTCGATTGTGGTACCTACAAGACTTGCTGTAAGTACGCGGAATTTTGAATTTGTTGGTTGCTGTTCAGTGGCAGCAGCACTTGAAGACGCCATGGTGGACCTTACACTTACTAAAAATAATTGAACTTAGTTTTAAAAGCGTAATCTTTTTAAAAAAGGCGTAATTTCTTAAAAAAATACGAAATACCAACTTACGGACTGCGGAATTAGGGTCACTAAAGAATGCAGTGTCAGTGGGTTATATCACGTAGAGATAAATCGACAGGAAATGTGATCCTGCACCTATCAATACAAAAATATGCCAGATAGCGTGTGTATATCTTACCTTTTTTAAGGCATAAAACAATGCACCGATTGTATAAGATAGCCCGCCAATGATCAGGTAGGTTAAAGCTTGATCAGATAAAAAGCGTTGCATATCATCCATTACTAGTACCGCAAGCCATCCCATCACCAAATAAGCAATCAACGAAATCTTTTGAAAACGATGAATGAAAATTAATTTGAATAGTGTTCCAATTGCAGCAATGACCCACAGTGCAATGAGTAAATAATGCGCTTTTGCGGTAGGCAGTGCGATTGCCAGAAACGGGGTGTAAGTGCCTGCAATTAAATAATAGATTGCGGTATGGTCGAGCTTTTTGTACCAACCTCGGCGCTCAGGAGACTCTGCGAAGTGATATAAACTCGAGGCTGAAAACAATAACAGCATACTGAATGCATAGACCCAAAGTGCAAGCCATTGTCCAGTTGGAAGGTATGAGCCTTTTAAAATCAGTAGGATACCTGCGATGGCAGACAACGCTGCACCGAAAGCATGGGTATAGAAATTCAGTCTTTCTTCAGCTGGGTCATAAGCTAAAAGATGGGGAGCATTCATAACGTATCTTTTATAATAATTTAAATATACACATGTATAGTAATTCAATTTTGCTTTTGGTGTAAGAAGATTTAAAATTGTTTTGCAAATTTATCTAGGTTTATATTATGTCATCATTGGCTTCTCCCTCTACGCAAGAGCAGCAATTTTTAGCAGCCTTTCAGCAAGCCATTGAAACACAGCGTTTTGATCGCATGATTTTGAGTCAGTATAAAGGTGAATTAGACCAATTAGAAAAAATGACCTTGCGAGTCATTTCGCTGCAAGGTGAGTCATTTCTCAGCTGTTTATATCGTTACAAAACTCAAGATATCACCAAAAATTATCCAATCGCATCTGCATATCAACAAGTCGAAAGTTTATTGAGTTGTTGTAAGCAAGCCAACCTGATGACCTTGGATGAAGAAATTCAGCTCAAAAAAAATAAAAAGAAAGCGATGCTAAGCATCAGCAAAAAGCAGCCAGCCTTAGGGAAAATTCCTACGGAGCAGCAAGGACATGATCGAGCGAAACATCGCTATGTCGATCAAAACAGTTATTTCTTACAGCCACTCGGTATTACGGATGCAAAAGCACAAATTATTCCGAGCATGGCACGTAAATGGAAACAAATTAATAAATTTGTAGAAATTTTTTCAGGCGCTTTAAGCCAGATCAAAGAGACCGATCAATCTCTACATGTCGTGGATTTTGGTTCAGGTAAAGGCTATAGCCAAATCCTAAAAACTATAGAACAATAGAGATATGGGATATTCAAAAGATTTTAAAGACAAAGTCATAGAAATTATGATTCGAGATGAAATGTCTGTGCGAAAAGCAGCACAGCATTTTA
>NZ_VPBP01000042.1:0-21583 GCF_013418685.1 Acinetobacter sp. YH12129 | reverse complement strand
AAACTCTTCAGTTTAAAATCAATAGTACATATAGTGTACCAATCTTGGCTCATCAATTACTGACAAAAATTTGCTCAAATAAACTTCGAGTAATTTCTACCATCAATCAATGAAAATAATTTCGATCAATCAACTAGTAAAAATCCACACAAGTTGTTCTTCATAATCTCTTAATGATCTTCTTGTTGGTTCGTCACCAGCAAGCTAGGTCGGCTATATTACTCTTTATTTCTAAAGAGTCAACCGGTAATTCAAATTATTTTTAAACTTTTTTCTAAAACCCAACTTAATCAATTCAACCAAGTCATTGTTTTATCAGAAGTTTTAATCTTCATCACCGCCGATGGATGTGCATTCTACAGCATTTCACACCCAACGCAACACCCTTTTCCATTTATTTTTAGTTTTTCATTACGTTCGTTTATTTATTCTACTAAATTGAGTTTTTTTACTATTTTTTGAGCATAAAAGGGACAATATTTCCATATTTGTCCGTTAATTTATCTTTTTCATTCTTTTCTTGCCATTTTAAAGCTCGACAATCGACATATTCACAGTAACCACCTTCCCCACACTCGATTTCGTCGTTGATTTTGATTCGATAGTTAAAGCTTCCTGCATAGCCCGCCCCTAGTCCAAATTTAAAATCTCCACGACTCTGCGCTTGTACATGTATTTTCATTTTGTCATTTTGGTAAATCCATTCAAATTCACGTGGCAAATACATTTTTTGCAAATTTGGGGTTTTAACCACAGGATAAACGCGCATGACTTTAAAGAACACGCCTTGATCCGCCATGAACACTTGCTGCTGATTTAAATCTCTTAGATATAAACGCGAACTCAAAATATTGTTATAACGGTCTCGCGTTTGCATAAAGATAATTTGACGTTGTCGACTAAGGTTAATCACCTGATGGGTATAAAACGCTAAAGGTAAATATAGGAACTTGCGTATTTGTGCATAAGACAAAACCGCCAACTGATTTACATCATACATCTGGCCCTGAAATTTGATTTGCCCTTCACATTGGCACATCACCGACCAATATTCAGCAAGACCTAATCTCAACTTAATTAAACACGAAGAAATATCGGTAGTTTGCACGGACAAATCTAAACTGAGTTCAGTATCTTCTCGATGGATTTGAAATACCGCTCCATTCCAACCAATCTGCTCTTTATCTCTAAATTTAAAGACGGTATCACTCAGACTACAGTCGTCTTTGATGGAATATGATTGTAATTGACCAACCATATGACCGCTCACACTGGTCATTACTGTGGCTGTATTGAGTTCGTCTTGTTGAATGGACGCAGGATTTTGAAAAGCAGGAATCTGAGGCTGCCCGAGCCAACTCATAAAGTTAAGATAATGTAATGGCGCAGGAAGATTCGGTAGACAAAGTCCATAATGGACTGAAGGATATGGCGTATTCGGCGCATGTAGATTTATTTTTTTATGTTGTAAATCTGGAGCTTGATTCAATCGCCTTGATTGATCCAAGAAATCTTGAAATATCTGCATATCAAGCTCCTTTTCATTTTTATTTCATGTTTTAACTCATGCTTCAGCCTTTTTTGCCATTAAGGTTGTGACAAATCCAGACAATGCATAAATTACTGAAATAATTAAAATACCCATTGGAATATTATACGTTACAGCAGCTAAAATGAAGACTATGATTGGCAACACCGCAAATGGAACACGGCGACGATCCACAGTTTTAAATGAATAGTATTTTACATTTGAGATCATCAATAGACCCACTGCAATAATCACTACCGCATTAAAAATCTGAATACCTGTTTCGCGTAAGTCGAAGACCGCAGGGATATCCATACCTACCCATACCAATGAAATAATCATAACGGCTGCGAGTGGACTTGCAACACCAATAAAGTAACGTTTATCGACAACCCCAATTTGTACGTTAAAACGTGCCAAACGGAAGGCTGCACATGCGGTGTAAACAAAACATGCTGCCAGGCCAATACGGCCTAAGTCATTTAGACTCCAGCTATACATTAAAATGGCAGGTGCAACACCAAATGCTAGCAAGTCCGACAACGAGTCAAACTGTTCACCAAAAGGACTTTGTGCGCCGATAGCACGTGCGACACGCCCATCCAAACCATCAAATAATGCTGCAAGGAAAATGGCATAAATGGCTTGTTGAAACTCACCATTCATACTGGCAACAATAGAATAAAAGCCGGATAACAACGCTGCAGTTGTAATCAAGTTTGGCCACAGATAGATCCCACGACGTTTCACTTTATGCCCTTCATGGGTATGCTCCTCTTCTTCAACTTCAAATGTAATGCCATCAAATGCATTTTCATCCTTTGAAGAAATTTCCCGCTCAGGTTTATTTGTATTTGTCATTGTTCGATCCTAACTGTGACCTTTCTTTTTCAAGTTTAAAATTATTCGCCAACTAACCAACGTACGGCTGCATGACCACCATTTTCATTCATACGAAGATGTGGGAACAACCATTGTAATGCTTCATCCGCATCCTGAGAGAATTTCCAAGGTGGGTTAATCACCAATAAACCACAACCATTTAGACCGACTGGAGTGTCATCTGGCCATACACAAATTTCGCAAACCAACTGACGACGAATGCCGGTTTTGTACATTTTCTTTTCAAAACGTTCAATCATCGCGCGGTCTTTAATTGGATACCATACCGCAAAAACGCCTGTCGGCCATTTTTTATAAGCAGCCACCAACAATTCTACAAGCTGTGGAAAATCTTTACGTTCTAATTCGTAAGGCGGGTCAATCATGACTAAACCACGTTTTTCTTTTGGTGGAATTACGCCCAATAAACCTTCGTAAGCATCACGTTCATGCAAGCCTGCACGTTTATCAAAAATATTGTGGCGCAATTGCTGAAATACATCGCGCTGCATTTCAAAAATCGTTGCCTTATCAGTTTCACGCATGCCTTCAAGTGCAAACCATGGAGAACCTGGATAAGCGCCTTTACCAAAGTTTTCACGCATTTTTTCAACAACTTTTAAATATTGTTGAATACCTTCAGGCGCATTTCGTTTAATCGAATCATCGAGCTTAACTAAACGATGAATACCATTTAAAAACTCACCTGATTTCTGTGCTTCAGAGGTCGAAAGATCATATTTACCTGCACCACCATGTGTATCTACATAGCGATAAGGTTTATCTTTTGCATTCAGTCGACTTAATAACTGAAGCAGCAAAACGTGCTTCATCACGTCGGCAAAGTTGCCTGCATGGAAATGGTGACGGTAATTCATGTTTCTTTAATTCCTGATATCAACGGACATTTTAGCATGAAAAATAGTTTCATTCCGATGCTATTCTTGCTCTAGAATACGTCACCTTTTTTCCTCTACTTTTTGGATCGCATATGGAAACAGCCTTTCTCCCAAAGTCTTGGCCGGTTGATCAAATCCTCGATGATTTAGATCAACACGGGTTTAGCATTATTGATGACGCTTATCCTGCTGAATATATACATGCACTTGTTGAAGAATGTATGTCAAATTTAAATAAATTTAGGGATGCAGCCGTACAAAATGGGGTCATCAGTAAAATTAGAAGTGATCATATTTTATGGATTAACGACACCTTAGATGTCGCACAAGAACACGTTCAAGCGTTAGAACATTTATCAGAACAATTTAATCGCGCATTTTTTTCTGGCATTCACGAAGTCGAAGCACATTTTGCCTGTTATAACGCAGGTGAATTTTATGCTCTGCATAAAGATAATCCTCAAGGCAAAAATGGACGTGTCATTTCAGCGGTTTATTATTTACATGAACATTGGCAAGCCGACTGGGGCGGTGAATTGCGCTTACAAGATAAGAATGATGTTTGGCATATTTTAGAACCTAAACCGAATCGCATTGCTTTATTCCAAAGTGACCTGTTGCACGAAGTGCTCGAAGCCAAACATCAACGTTTATCGATTACGGCTTGGCTACGTAATGACAACACGGTGTGGTAATTCGAGATTCATCCTTTAAATCCCTTAAATTATCCTCATATATGAATCATTCATAGATGAGGATGTACCCGATGCGTCAAAACAGTCAACAAATCATTCAGCGTATTGGCGAAACTGATCAATTATTTCTACAAGGCAACAGCCCTGAACTTGCCCTTGAGCGTGCTGACTTACGTCTGCAATTGGTTGGCTTAAGCAAGAACCATCAAGAACAAGTGTATTTTCTGCAAGAAGCCATTGTTCTGCTTGAACAAAGCCGGATTGAATTTGAAGAAATGCCGATAGAGCTATACATCAATCTGTCTGTGCATTTAGCCAAAGCTTATATGGTATTTTTTGAAATCACCCAAGAGCAGCGCTATGCCCTGATTACCCAGCAGATTATGAAACCGATGTCCAAAGCTGAGCATGGCGACATCTACTTCTACTTGGCCTATGCCTCTGCGGTAAAACAGGAACCTGCGTTAACCCGCCACTGGTTAAATAAATACTGCAAATCTCAAGAATTCAAACTCACAACTTTACTTGAGCATCCTGCATTTAATCCTTATCGCCAAGAAGATTGGTTTGCAGAATTACGCCAAAGCAAACTGCACTAAATAAAAAAACACCTCCGAAGAGGTGTTTTTTTATTTGTGGAGAAATGAAATCTATGCCGGCTGCAGCTTATATGCATCCATATGTAACTGTTGATTCAGCTCATCAATCCAAATAGCCCAATCATCATCTTGTACTAAATGACTGATTAGAAAATCACGCTGCGCTTTATTCCAAAACGGCGCATCATGTAAATTTTCACTTGCGGCAAGCTGATGCGTACGTACGTATAACTCGATCGCAGCTGGACTGCTGGCTAACCCCAATTGAGAAAACAATAAAGCTAAGGATGGTTTATTTTGATTGAGCATCTCGCCCTCCTTATCAACTAATCTGTCATTTATTATTTAATTAACTTATATGATGAAGCTAAAAAAACCTAGCGATAAAACTAGGTTTGTTGTTTCAAATTGTATTTAGATTTTGCATGATCCTGAAAGCTTATGTTCTGTATGCAATTGTTCATTTAAAATATCGACCACCATGGCCCAGTCATCATCTTTTTTCCAATGACTAATAATAAAGTCACGCTGTGACTTTGTCCAAAATGGCACTTCATGCAATGGAACATCCATGGTGATTTGATGCGTTTCGATAAATTGATCGATGCCTTCCGGACTTGCATCCAACCCCAATTGTTCAAAAAATAGTTCCAACGTCGGTTGTTGATCAAACATTGCCGTTCTCCTCAAGCCAAAAACATTTCTTCCATCTTCATAGTTATCTGTTTAATTGACTTTGTCAGTTGCAACTACATCTCAACGTGTTATTTTTTGTTCAAAACTTAAGCGTGGTATTTTTCGCAGGCCATAAAAAAGCACCCCAAATGGAGTGCTTTTTTTATAATTTAATTTAAAAAATTAAATTATTTAACCATGTCAGCAACTGCTGCACGTTCTTCTTCAAGCTCGTTTAGAGTGACGTTGATACGTTCACGGCTGAATTCGTCGATTTCAAGACCTTGAACGATTTTGTATTCGCCGTTTTCAGTTGTTACAGGGAAACCGAACATTACGCCTTCAGGGATACCATAAGAACCGTCAGAAGGAATACCCATAGTTACCCATTTGCCGTTTGTGCCAAGAGCCCAATCGCGCATATGGTCGATTGCAGCGTTTGCAGCAGAAGCAGCAGAAGAAAGACCACGCGCTTCGATGATCGCAGCACCACGTTTACCAACAGTTGGAAGGAACACGTCTTTGTTCCAAGCAGCATCGTTGATTTTGTCTTTTAAGCTTTCGCCGTTTACATTTGCAAAACGGTAGTCAGCATACATTGTTGGAGAGTGGTTACCCCAAACTGTCATGTTTTTGATGTCAGAAACTGCAACACCCGCTTTTTGAGCAAGTTGAGTTAACGCACGGTTGTGGTCAAGACGTAACATTGCTGTGAAGTTTTTCGCTGGAAGATCTGGAGCAGATTTCATTGCGATGTAAGCGTTAGTGTTTGCAGGGTTACCTACAACAAGAACTTTAACGTCACGGCTAGCAACTTCGTTAAGCGCTTGGCCTTGACCGATGAAGATTTCACCGTTTACTTTAAGAAGGTCAGCACGTTCCATACCAGGACCACGTGGACGTGAACCTACAAGAAGAGCGTAGTCAGCATCTTTGAATGCAACTTTAGGATCATCAGTACCGATCATACCTTCTAAAAGAGGGAATGCGCAGTCATCAAGTTCCATCATTACGCCTTTAAGCGCTTGTTGAGCTTTCTCAACTGGAATTTCTAATAATTGAAGGATAACTGGTTGGTCTTTACCCAACATTTCACCGCTTGCGATACGGAATAATAAGCTATAACCGATTTGACCAGCTGCGCCAGTAACGGCAACACGAACTGCTTGCTTCATGTAATTATCTCCAATTGAGGAAGGTCATAATGATTAAATAGCTGTTCTATCTAATCTTAATAATCATAAACGGCAAAGATTGTACTCCAATCTTTTGACGCTTGCATGTAAAAGAGAATGCTTTTCAACAAAAGTATGATAGGAAATATAAATAAAATGCCGAAAAAAGCTTAGAAAGAACCTTTAATTATGAAAGTTGCAGGACAATTTCCGACGATAGTCGTAGGGCAACTTTTGTACTGACCATTGTTTTTATAGCAGATTTTAATCTCAGTCAGTAGGCTACCACCACGGGTTTGCATACAGTTAAATTCAATACTTTGTGATACCAATCCGCTGTTCATACGCAACATTTTATTACGCAAGACATTGGCTTGAATGGACTGGGTTTCTTGGCTAGTCAATTCATCTGGAATTTTTAGCTTATCTGCATGATTAATAATGGTTCTGAAATACTGGCTGGCATTCATTGGGACACAGCCGCCGGTATTGTGCCAAAGCGCCACGCGAGCATTTTCATCAGGCATAATCCGTGCAACCACTTTGGCTTGCAGCGGAGAAAGTTTAGCGGAACTATTGGTGGTGCAATCACGGGTAGAAGTTTCTGGATATAGACCCGTGATATTGAGTGAATACCCTTCCAGACATTTACGCTTTTTACTTTTTAATGGGTCATAAGCGCAAACAGCAGGCACCATTTGCACATCCATCACATAACCATTGACCACGGGTGCTGCCGAAAGCACAGACATACTAAAGCCTGCACCACTGCCGATGAGCAGTGATGTCAGTATTCGATAAGCAGGTCTAATGTCCATGTTCGGCATTCATTATTTACCCATATTGCACCTAAAAGCAGGCGCATCTTGCTTTAAGGTTTATTGCGCATTCCGTAATGGAATCATTTGCATTCGTTTTTCAATCGATTGCGGCCCTTGACCTAATAAAAGGCCGTAATGGGTTGCATTGGTCATCACATGTTTTACATAGTCTCGCGTTTCCGTTAATGGAATCGATTCGGTATATTGATCCGCTGCAATCGCTTGATATTCAGGCTGCCAGCGTCGAGCACGATTTGGACCCGCATTGTAGCCTGCAGTCGCTAATACTGGACTATTACTCAATTGACGTTGAATCATCGATAAATAGAAAGTGCCATAACGGATATTGGTATTCATATCCGTTAATGCAGCAGGGTTATAACTCTCCCCCATCTGACGAGCCACCAATTTTGCGGTGTCTGGCATAATTTGCATTAAACCACCGGCACCGACATGTGAACGTGCGCTAGTGACAAACCGACTTTCTTGACGCATCAAACCATAAGCCCATGCAGGGTCAATGCCGGCATTACGACTATGACTCACCACATAATTTTGATGCGGCATAGCATAACGTAAAGCATAATTATGCTGTTTGGTGGTTCGATCTGCCGCATAAATCGCCCGATCATACCACCCCATATCGGTTGCACGTTTAGCTGCGGCAAGAATCATGCCATCATCATGCTTTAAATAGGCTTGACGCACTGCCCAGTTCCATTCACGGTTAATATAGCTGTCAGATGCATTAATATTGCGCAATGCAAAGGCACGACGGAAGTGAATATCCTGACTGAGACGCTGCGCATCTTGTGACGAAGGCTGCACATTTGACGGAATATTGTTATAAGACTGACCAATTTTGTCACGTGCTAACAAATTATGGTAATCATCGCCAACGGCAAGCTTGCGATAAATTTCTTTTGCCGCACGTTTAGATGAGGCATCTCCACGTTGTTCAGATGCTCGTGCTAACCAATATTGCCAACGGTCTTCCTGCTTTTGCGAAACGCTCATCGCATCAATTGCACGAATGACACTTTCCCATGCGCCAAAACGAATGGCTTGTCGCGCATAAATCTCGGCTTCTTCTGCACTAAAAGGCAGTCCATAACTCAAATCAAGATAATTTAGAACTTCACGGTTGAAATTATTTTTCATTACCGTTGTACCACCGATATACCCGACACTACGGTATAGGGCTTTTTGCACATCGGCTGGTGTGCCTTCTGCTGCACGTTTCACCGAAGAAATCGCGCCATTTAAGTCGCTATCTGCCAAGCGACCCATCGCATAGATCAGGTATGCATGATCTTCAGCTGTGGCTTTGGGTGCAGACCATAAATAATTCAGTGGATTGGCTTGAATGGTGTTGAGTTGTGACAAATTAATATTTACGCCAATGGTTTGCGCAGTCGCAATCGCTTGTCCTGACTGACCCGCTCTTAACTGTCCCCACATCCGTTGATGGCGGTCATCTTGAGTCATTAAAGGACTCGACAGCATCATACGGCCCAAGCCCGTACACGAGTCAGGTTGTGAGTTTGTGGTCAACCATACATCTTTAAATTCTGCGTAGACCAGAGGGTCGCCCGACTTTGCGCGGACTTGAGCCATGGCACATGTTTCAGCACGGTCAGCATTAGTCACATATTGCAAGACAGGCTGTGCTGTAGCGAAATCAGCTTGTTTGACTTTTTCTTCAACATAATCTGCGGCTAATTTTTCTGCCATTGCCGAATTTGGATAGCGCTGTGCAAAATTAATAATGGCACTTGCTGGCTGTGAAGCCAAATTGTTATTCAGTAACCAATATTCTGGATAATAGCCCAAAACGTCATTTTGCATGGATGATTGGTATTGTTGTAATAAACTAATATTGCCTGCATTCGCAGCACGTAAAGCATCGTTAAACTGCTCATCTGCGGCTTGGGCAAACGCAGAAATTCCGGAGAGCCCGACACTCAAAGCAAGTAATTTAGCGTAATTTTTCTGTTTAAAATTATGTTTTAACATCCACTTGCCTTCTTTCATGTCATTCTGCTCAGTTACAGCACATCGAACTTTGTTTAGGAATTAGTTTAATAATTCTAAACTCTGCATTGTGTTCTGTTATGTAACCTTATGATTAGCCAATATTAATTTTCAAACATTTTTGCTTCATAAATCAATATGGCAGAGTTGTAATTTTAGGCTGTAAGTTTCTAGTAAATTACTGCTAAAATATTGCTCATTCTTAAAATCCCCTTTTTGACCTCCGCAGCTGCACAATTCAATTGATTGAATTGTCTGTCAGCCACGTATGGTTATTGATTTTCATAAAATTCCTTTAGGAGCCTACATGACGGTTCAAACCTTCATCCCGAATAGTGCCCAAGCTGCCCCAGATAACACTGTTACCCAGCCACAGCACACCCCAGCTCAAGATGGAGCAGTGAAAAAACTGTACATCGAAACGCAAGGGTGTCAGATGAATGAGTATGACAGTCAACGTATGGGCGACCTTTTAGGTGATTCTCACGGCTATGTGCTGACAAGCGATCCAAAAGAAGCGGATATTCTCCTGATGAATACCTGCTCTATCCGTGAAAAAGCACAAGAAAAAGTATTTTCTGAGTTAGGCCGCTGGCGCAAGCTGAAAGAAAAAAATCCTGACTTGGTGATTGGTGTTGGTGGCTGTGTTGCTTCTCAGGAAGGTGACAACATTCAAAAACGCGCACCGTATGTAGATATGGTGTTTGGTCCACAAACCTTACACCGTTTACCGCAAATGCTTGATCAACATACTGAGCAAGTGGTCAAACCAAAAAAAGAAAAAATTCAGTTGGTGGATATTTCATTCCCTGACATTGAAAAATTCGACTTTTTGCCGGAACCGCGTGTAGAAGGTTTTAAAGCCTTTGTCTCGATTATGGAAGGCTGCTCAAAATACTGTTCTTTCTGTGTGGTTCCTTACACACGTGGAGAAGAAGTATCACGTCCACTGGATGATGTATTGGCTGAAATTGCCACTTTAGCTGAAAAAGGCGTACGTGAAATTTCATTACTCGGCCAAAACGTGAATGGCTACCGTGGTGAAACCTTCGAAGGTAATATTTGCACCTTTGCAGAGTTACTGCGTTTAGTGGCCGAAATTCCGGGCATTGGACGTATTCGTTACACCACATCGCACCCGCTTGAATTTAACGATGACTTGATTCAATGCTACCGTGACTTACCGCAAATGGTTTCTCACTTGCATCTACCGGTTCAAAGTGGTTCGAATGACGTTCTACAAGCCATGAAACGTAACCACACGATTGATGTATATATCGATAAAATTGCTAAATTACGTCAAGTTCGCCCTGATATGCATTTATCTAGCGACTTTATTATTGGCTTTCCGGGTGAGACTGACGAAAACTTCGAAGAAACTTATCAATTTATCCAAGATATGGACTTCGATCATTCATACAGTTTCATCTACTCAAAACGTCCGGGTACTCCTGCCTCAGAACTTGAAGACACAACCCCTGAAGATGTGAAAAAAGAACGTCTTGCAAAAGTTCAACAATGGATTAAACAATCCAGTATCGATAAAACTGATGCAATGCTTGGGACCATTCAACGTGTCTTGATTGAGTCTGTTTCAGACAAAGATCCGAATTTGCTGATTGGTACTGCAGACAATACACGTTTGGTTAGCTTTATCGGTGATCCTGCATGGGTTGGGCGTTTTGCAGAGATTGAAGTGACCGATATTAAAACTTTGAAGTTTGTTTACGGTGAACTCTTGAATCTTGAGCCTGACGTGGCGTAATGTAAGCTTAATCGTCAGACCAATTTAAAGGAATTCTCTTGACTGCAGCGATTCGACGTACTGTAACTTTTGCTGGTATTCCACTTGACCGTTTACAAAGCATGCTCGGTGCCTATAACGGTCATCTCAAACAAATTGAACAACGTTTAGATGTCAAAATTTCTCATCGTGCAGATGCTTTTTTTGTCGATGGGGAAATCGATGCGGTAGAGAGAGCCGAAAGTCTCCTTCACCGTCTTTATGAAGAGTCCGAAACCAATCCACAGATTAGTGCGGACATTTTACACATGATGATTCAAGGCAGTCAGACTGACCGCGAAATTCAGGAAGACTTTTCTGAAAATGAGCACACCGGTTTAGATAATGTTTATCTACAAACCCGTAAAGGTCGGATCAACCCACGTGGTGCCAATCAAAAGCGCTACGTGCAACGTATTTTACAAAGTGATATTTCTTTCGGTATTGGCCCAGCGGGTACAGGTAAAACCTATCTCGCGGTCGCCGCTGCTGTAGATATGCTAGAACGCAACGAAATTCAACGCATTTTATTGGTTCGCCCTGCGGTTGAAGCAGGTGAAAAATTGGGTTTTTTACCCGGTGATTTGAGCCAAAAAATTGACCCTTACTTACGTCCGCTATACGACGCTTTGTATGAAATGCTCGGTTTTGAAAAAGTCGCAAAACTGATTGAACGTCAAGTGATTGAAGTTGCACCACTGGCCTACATGCGTGGTCGTACCTTAAATCATTCTTTTGTGATTTTAGATGAAGCACAGAACACTACCCCTGAACAAATGAAAATGTTCCTCACCCGTTTAGGTTTTGGTTCTCGTGCAGTAATCACGGGCGACATTACACAGGTCGATTTACCTCGTGGTCAACAATCTGGTTTGGCACATGCCTTACGTGTGATTGAAAAAATCAAAGAAATTCATATTACTCGCTTCCACTCTCGTGACGTGGTACGTCATCAATTGGTTCAAAAAATTGTTGAAGCCTATGAGGGATGGGACAGCGAACAACATCGCCTCACGGCTGAACAACGTGCAGAACGTAAAGCACGTCAGGAAGCCTTGGTGGCGGACAATGATGCTAAAGCTGATGGGCAGCATCAAGACGAAAACATTTAAGGATTCATTTTGAAACTTAATCTCTCCTTGCAGCAAAATTTTCAGTCACCTGAATTGGTGGTGAAACGTGCGCATATCAAAAAAGTCGTGGAAACGGCTTTACGTCATATCGATACACAAAGTGATTGTGAGATCGGTATTGCATGTGTGGACAATGACGAAAGCCACAAATTGAACTTGGAATATCGTGGTAAAGACAAACCGACTAATGTGTTGTCTTTTCCGAGCGATCTCCCCGATGAAATGGCAGCAGTTTTAGACTCATTTCCGATTGGCGACTTGGTGATTTGTATTCCTGTAGTTCTTCGAGAAGCACAAGAACAAAGCAAAGCACCCCTGACCCACTTTACGCATATGCTGGTACACGGTACCTTGCACCTCATGGGCTATGACCATGAAACCTCTGATGAAGATGCTGAAGAAATGGAAGCGTTGGAAATCGAGATTTTAGCCAAATTAGGGTTTGATAACCCTTATCTGGAAAGAGATTAAGAACCAAAAAAGCGAGCTCCGGCTCGCTTTTTTTATCGTCATAAAAAACAAGGAAGGAAAAATATGCAATATGTCGTGATTTTTAAAGCACGCATTCGTACGCTTGATGAGCTGTATTTTTCGACTGCACAGCAGCTTAGAGACAAAGCCTTGACACACTTTAACTGTCAACATTTTGAAGCGCTGACAGAGGGTGAGCATGAAATCGCCCTTTCCTACTGGAATACCTTAGAAGACATTCGAGCTTGGCAACAAGATGCACAACATCTGGTCGCGCAACAATTGGGGAAAAACCAATGGTATGCGAGTTTTAGCGTCGAAATCTGCGAAGTTTTGCGACGCTATCACAACTGATTAACGCACCTCAAACTCTGCTTCTGCAGGATCAAAGCGCCAAGTACGCACAATACGAAGTTCTGAGATTTCTTTCATTTTGGCATCAAACAAACCAAAAGGTGCCGCCTTACGCACAGAGGTTTTTGCAGCTTCATCCAATAAACTTGAACCTGAACTTTCGATCAAACGAATGGCACGAATCCCGCCATTACTGTTCAAAATAACCATTAAACGTACTTCACCGCGTAGCTGTTGCTGTTTTGCCGCTTCAGGATAATAACGGTTGCCATAAAACTCGACTTTTTCGCGGAATTTTTCCATATAGGCCGCAGAAACATCTTGCTTGGCTTGAATACCATCAATGGTTTTAATTTTTTGCTGACGGCTAAAGTTTTGCTGACGTTGTAAATATTGGGCTTCGATACTCGCCACCATCGCAGCCTTGGCCTGAAACTGACTATTCAACTCCTCAACGGCTTTTTTGCGACTGTTTTCTTCAGCTTGTTTTTGCCAACTCAAGGCTGTCATCAACACTTTGTCTTCAAAGCTCAGCTCTTTCTTTTGTTGCAGTTGTTCTAAAGCTTCGCTTTTTTGCTCCCCGGCTTTTTGTTCGATCATCGGTGCAGGCATGTCACTCGACATACGATGTGACTCACGGAATGTCCCTGAGCCCTGCTGATCGGCTTGTGCTAAAAAGTCTGCATGTTCAATTTTTTCCGTCGTAGAACGTAAAGAAACTGCAATTTCTTTGGTGTTATAATCCGCCTCTTGGGGCATGGAAAATTGCATGGTTAAAAAAGCCAAATGCAACACAGCAGCAAACGCCAATGCAGTTGCAAATATGGGATCTTTCCACCACTCTTTCATCAAGGGCATGAACGTTATTTTTTTCAGCATCACATTAAACCGACTATTTGCCGCATTCCCCAAACTGCTTAAAACAGTATAAAATAAAACTCGTATTCATTTTTTGATGAAAACGAGAAATCCATCAACACATAGATAATGCACAATTAAAATCATGAAAATGGTGCAATTTATTTTGCTAAACTGCAAGATCAAAACCTTGTGTTTTTATAGAAATCGACAAGATAAACATCGTCAAAAAACATAATTTGTCAGGATGCACTTCTTATGCAAACGCTAGTTTCCAATATCGCTAAACGTATACGCCAAGTGTACCAAAAAGCTGAAGGATTTATTGAAGATGAGCGTGAATTCCCAATGTCTCAAGTGTTTTTAAATGCGACATTTCAGCGCTTTGTGACCGATAATGTGAAAATGCTCAAAGACTTGCATGCTGACCTGCATGATGACTGGCTTCGACTGTATGCCACATTGGATTATAACGGGCTGATCATAACACTCTCTGTTGATTTAAAACTGGTACAGATGGAACTCAACAAACAAACCCAATTGATCGTATTTGAACAAATTAGTGATACACAAGTGATTGAAGCAAAGTATCCAAATGTTCTGTATAAGATGGGCGTGCGCATGGCGTTATGGTTCTATCAAAAAGTACTCAACCAAGATCCATTGGGTATGATTTTGGAAAAGCTCAATGTGATCAAAGTTAAAGATGATTTACTGTATTTAGACCTGAATCGCTGGCTCGGTAAAAGTCGATCGATTATCGACACACTGGGCAAAGTCCATGTCAACCATGCTGTTTTACGTGAGGCCGAATTGGTGGTGATTGGTAATGTTAATTTAACCGCATTGTTCACCAAAATGTCGCAAGAGCGGATGGAAGACTGGGATGATTCAAATTTAAAAGACGATGAAGTCACGCCTATAAAGCAAAAGGAAAGCTAGACTTATCCTGTACTTAGGCATCTTGAACCTATAAAACGCTACACAATATATACATTAGGCACGGATTTGCGACGAGATTCTCCACAATCCAGCCGCATAATAAATATATCAGGTGGTTTAGCCCACCACACTTCTATTGAATAGGAAAACCATACTTATGGCACATTCAGTTTTGAAAAATTTAGGTCTTGTTGCTGGGGTATCGACTACACTGCTTTTGACTGGTTTCTCAAGTCAGTCATTTGCCATGAGTCCATTCCAAGCAAGCTACCAGTTTAATTACAACGGCAAAAACTTGGGTTCTGCAACACGTACCCTAAAACAATCTGGGAATAACTGGACGTATGTTTTTGCAGCAAAAGCTGGTGCGATGGCCTCTGCAACTGAAACCAGTCGTTTTAGTTTAAATGACAGCCAAATTCACTCGAACAGCTTTAGCCGCAGCAGCAAAATTTTGGTGCACAACAACACCATGAACATCAATTTCAATGCTGGCGCAAAAACCATTAATACCAAAAAAGATGATAAAGCGCGTTCATTTGCGTGGAAATCAGGTGTGTTAGATGAACTCAATGCTGAATTGCAAATTCGTGAAGATTTAAAAAATGGTGGTTTGAAATCGAATTACTACATTGCCGATGCCAAAGAGGTTGAAGCTCGTAAGTTCGTGAAACAAGGCACTGAAAAAGTGAAAACCACTTATGGAACTTTTGACACCGTTAAAGTCGTGATGCGTCATGACAAACCAGGCCGTCAAACGACTTTCTGGTTAGCACCAAAACTAGATTACCTACCTGTCAAAGTTTCCCACCAAGACAATAAAACCTCTTACGGTTTATTGTTAACGGGCTATAAAGGTGCAACAAATTAATTGATTTGATCAATTTCGCTTGCATTTTTCACGGTGCTTTTTAAAATACGCTTTTGCTTTAAAAAGCACCTGCCCCTCGAGGATTCTCCCGTGCACGCTCTGGAACAGAAAATCTTAGCTGAAGGTATCGTTCTCTCTGAAGAAGTTCTGAAAGTCGATTCTTTCTTGAACCACCAAATTGACCCTGTAATGATGCAGCAAATTGGTCAAGAATTTGCCCGTCTATTTAAAGATGCTGGCATTACCAAAATCATCACCATTGAAGCTTCAGGTATTGCACCTGCAGTTATGGCGGGTCTTGAACTTGGTGTTCCTGTGATTTTTGCACGTAAATATCAATCTTTGACCTTAAAAGATGATTTGTATCGCTCAAAAGTGTTTTCTTTTACAAAACAAACTGAAAGCACGATCGCGATTTCTAAAAAGCACATCAATGCTGAAGATAAAGTTTTAGTGATTGATGACTTCTTGGCCAATGGTCAAGCGGCTTTAGGTCTTGCAGATCTTATTCATCAAGCAAGTGCTGAAGTATTGGGTATCGGTATCGTGATTGAAAAATCATTCCAACCTGGTCGTGATATTTTGCTTGAAAAAGGCTATCGCGTTGAATCATTGGCACGTGTGAAATCGCTGGCGAATGGTACAGTTGAATTTGTTCGTGACTAGTTTGCGTTCAAAAGAAAAAAGAACACATCAGGTGTTCTTTTTTTTTCTAAAAATTTGCCATTAAGATGACATAAAGCGCACTTTTTAACGCCTTAGTTACAAGCAGACAAAACATCGGTGTGCAAAACTCGATAAAATTCAGGAAAATCGTCACATTTGATCGAATGGGTCAACTACTCATCTGTCAAATTACATTATGCTGCACCATAAATTCGGCCACTTTATTTTTTAAGGCTATGGAAAGTTATGAATACAGAAGATCAAAACATGGAACCGACAATTAAATGTCCAAAATGTGGATCAACCCATATTGAAAAGCGTAACCATGAACAAAACTTACAAAAAATTGGTGGGGTCTTACTCAGTGGTGCAGGAACTGCTGCAGGGACTGTCGGTGGTGCGGCATCTGGCGCATCTATTGGTGCTGCGATTGGTGGCGTGACTGCTGGCCCACTTGGCGTGATTATGGGCGGAACCATTGGGACTTTTGTCGGGGCGATTAGCGTTGGCATCACAGGCGGCTTTTTAGGCCATCGCTTTGGTAAAAAAGCAGGTGTGATTGTAGATCAAAATATATTTTTAGATTACCAATGCAAGGCCTGCAAACAACGCTTTGAAGTTGAATCTCAACCTGAAGATGCAGCAAAAACTGAAGATCAAGACTAATTTTGATTGCTGCTAAATTAAATAAGAGCGTTTCTACGCTCTTTTTTAATAGGTTATTGTTTTTCTAATATGTATTTCTAGTCTATTGAAATGCTATTCGAAACCATGGCGAATCAATTATTTTGAAACATCAGTTAAAGATTTTGAGTCCACTTTAACTTGATCTTGTTTCGCTAAAAATTCTTTTTCTTCGGCTTTTTCTTTTGCGGGAAATCCATACTGTATAAACTGGCATTGCCGTACACAAGGAAGATGCAGCCAATACGGAACACAGGAAAGTCATTAGAAAATTAACAATAGACATCACACACCCTAAAGAAGAAATTTAAATACAAATCATATAATCAAAAAATAAAAATAACGCCCAAAGAGAGAGCAATATTCGACTCGAAACCATCACTGAGCAGGCTGTATTTAAAAACTTTCAATATATTGTTGATATCATTTATTTTTAATATTTCAGGAATAGTTCGACAGATTTATTTTTATATTTTGGTCGGTATACAACGTCATAAATAAAAAGACGTCACACGTAAATAAAGCAAGAAAAGTGCAATATTTAAGCCTTTTCTTGCCCGCTCGCTACAAAGTTAGCGCAACTTCCTAGAGCAAGTAAGTATCAAATCAACTTTTTGACGACTTCGCCTAGGCGTTTACCCAGCTCTTCACACAAATTACGCTCATCTTGACTCAATGACTGATCATGGCGCGGACCACTGACATGGCTTGCACCATAAGGTGTACCACCCGTTTTGGTATTCGATAATGCAGGATGGGCATTACTTAAACCCATAACCATCATTCCGTGATGAAACAAAGGTGGCAGCATGGTCAGCAAAGTACTTTCCTGTCCCCCATGCATTGAACCTGAACTGGTAAACACACAGGCAGGTTTGCCATGTAATGCGCCATTGAGCCAAAGCGCTGTGGTTTGATCCCAGAAATATTTCATTTCCGACGCCATATTGCCAAAACGTGTCGGTGAACCAAGGGCTAAACCTGAACAATGCGCTAAGTCATCTAAGCTACAGTAAATATCGCCTTCGGCAGGAATACTGGGCTGTACGTCAGTCACCACGGTGGATAAATTTGGAACGGTACGTATTTTTACCGCCATCCCAGAAGCTTCAATTCCATTGGCAATCAAATGTGCCATCTCACGTGTTGAACCATATTTGCTGTAATACAGCACCAGTACATAAGCTTGCGTCATTTTTATAAATTCAATGAAAAAAGAAAACTATACGGTATTTTTCCTATTTTTTGGTTAAGCTAAGTGATGAAAATTGCATAAACATGACTAAAATAACTCGAGACTTGAAAGCATGATCGAAGCATTTTTAAAAAAACTTCCCTTTTACGACAAGAAATGGTTTCAGTTTGTTTTATTTGTCATTCGACGTTTTGAAGCCGATCGCTGCCGTGAACAAGCAGGATCATTAACCTATACTACCTTGTTTGCAGTGGTACCCATGTTGACCGTATTCTTGGTCATCATCTCCTCAATTAAAGCTTTAGAACCTGCTCGTCAACAGCTTCAACAATTGATTTATAGTAATTTCCTACCAAAAACGACAATTGCTTTTGATAAAGCACTGAATGCCTTCACCGATAAATCCAGTAACTTGACCGTGATAGGTGTGCTGTTTTTATTCATTACCACAGTTATGATGCTGACCAGCATTGAGACAGTATTTAACCGAATTTGGCGGGTGCGTGAGACACGTGGCGGCATTATTGGCTTTATGCGCTATTGGACTATTATCTCATTAGGCCCAATCTTACTGGGTAGCGCATTTGTTGTGTCATCCACCTTGGCCTCTATGAATGTCCTCAGCAATAATTTTGCCGGCTATGAACTGGATGGAGCTTTTCTACTGTGGATCTTGTCTTTTTCATTGACCATTTTAGGTTTTTTCATTCTGTATTGGACGATTCCCAACCGCAGTGTGCCGATTAAGGCGGCGCTGATCGCGGGTGTCTTTAGTGCGGTGGTCTTTGAACTGCTCAAAAACCTCTTTGGCTTTGTCATGTCAAATTTCACCAGTTATCAAATCGTTTATGGTGCATTTGCTGCGGTGCCAATTTTCCTGCTTTGGATATTCCTTTCATGGAATATCGTGCTGATTGGGGTAGAAATTAGTTATGCACTGACAGCTTTCAATTCGGGCAACGACCAAAAACGTCATCCTGTTATTATGTTGATGGATTTGCTTGAATTATTTTATAAAAAGCAAAAACTCGGTCAGAGCGTGACAGAAAAAGAAGCGCTTGAGGTCTTAGGGCGTGATGAAATCGGCCGCCTGCCAAGCTATATTTTATTGTTTGAAGAGCAACACCTGATTAAACGTACAGATGATGATCATTATGTTTTAGTTCGTAATTTAACCCAAGTGGACTTTTGGAGTTTTTACAGTAAGCTGCCCTATCCGCTCCCTAAACGGCAAGATTTAGGTCGCGTCGATCCAGATGATGTTTGGATGGAAAAAATTGGGCCGCAACTGGTCGAATCGGATGATTATCTCGCGGCCAAACTCTCGATACCACTTGCAACTATTTTTGAAGAAAAATAACCGTAAATAAAAAAGGAGAGCCGTAGCTCTCCTTTTTTATTTATACATAATCTTAGATCGCTGTGCACTGACGTCCCATCAATTTAGCTAACCATCGATGCAAGGTTACCGTCATCACTCCGACCATTACTAAGGCCGTCCCCAAGATAAAATTCAGTTCAATCGTTTCGTTTAAGATCAATACGCCAAAGACCAGTCCAAAGATTGGGGTAAGGAATGAAAAAACGCCCAGACCATTGGCCAGATATTTACTTAACAGCCAAAACCAAAGCATCAGGCTAAAAAATGAAATAATGAGCACATGAAAAATCATACTGCTGATGGACAACACCGTCCAATGCACGGTCATTTGTCCTGTCAGCCACGCCACGGGTAATAAAAACACGCAACCACCAACCAACTGATAAAACAAGGTCTGAGTCGGAGGTGCATCAGAGAGTTTGGTGAGTCTTAATGAAATGGTGGTCAAGGCCCACATCACCCCAGCAAGTAATGCCATCGCATCACCCAACAGGGCTTGAGTGTTGACTGTAGTACTACTTTCACGTCCCATAAACGACAGTACTATTCCTGAAAAGGCAATAAAAATACCGACCCATTGGATCGCTGTAAGCTTTTCTTCAGGCAACTTCCAATGTAAACCTAGTGCCACGAATATCGGTGCGGTATAGAGCAAGACAACGGTATGTGATGCAGAGGTATAGCGCAGGGATTCTGCCACTAAAATAAATTCGGCTGAAAATAAAAACGCCAACCAGATACCCGGCAGCAAGTATTCTCGAGTATATAAATGTGTCCCCGGCTTAAGACGAATCAGTGGAAAGACCAACAGCGCAGCCAAACCCGATCGGATGGCAATTTGCATGATCGGCGCAATATCAACCGCGGCCAATTTCAAAATGACCTGTTGAATCCCTAAAATCATGCACAAAATAATCATCAAACCAGAAGCTTTTGCATCTAGCGCCTTACGCTGTTCCACACTATTTACTCGACAATACGATAAGCAACACTATAGAACTGTCAGAAATAAAATATATACTTCAAAATAGACAAGTGATCTTCTTATTCAGGCAAAATTTCTCATGCGTCATAAAGCTCGTGCAGATCATACGCAGTTGCAACAACTTCCCACCAACGATGAAATTCAAGCAGCACTGTGGATCAGTTTTCGTGACGATCCTGCACTGTCTGTTTATCCCGTTCATGGACATGCTTGGGGCGAGTTTGTCTATGCCTTTAATGGCGTAATGGAAGTGAACATCAACCAGATAGACTATATTACCCCACCACCTTATGGCATTTGGCTTCCCCCACACTTAGAACATAGTGGTTTAAATCGTACTGCAGTTTCACATGGCACCTTATATGTACATGAATCTCTATGCACCCACTTGCCGAAACAACCGGGGATTTTACTCAGCTCACCTTTAGTTACAGCGATATTCAGCCATTTGCGTCTGTTGCATCAACAAGCCGACCTCATGGAAAATACGGCCGAATATCAACGCTTACTCCATGTGATCTTAGATCAACTGCATCAAGCCAAACTGGTCAGTAGTTATTTACCGCATTCGGATCACCCTGCCCTCAAACAGCTGCTTGATTATTTACATCAACATCCTGCAGATCAGAGCGCGCTTGAGCAATTGGCACAGCGGATAAATATGACGGAACGTACTCTTGCGCGTTATTGTCAAAAAGAACTTGGGATGTCGCTGCATGAATGGCGACAACGTCTTAAAGTCATGAAAGCCATGTCGATGCTCAACGCAGGCCAAACCGTCGAAAATATTGCCTTAGAACTTGGTTATGCCAATGCCTCGGCGTTTAAGTTGTCATTAAAAAGTAAACATGTATTCTTTTCCGAATTGGTTTGATACTTTCTCCACCCATTGCTCTATTTTATCAGCTGTCATGACTTGAAAATCTCGCCAATAATATTTCATCTGCTTCCA